>WFXI01000222.1 GCA_015490675.1 Hydrogenothermaceae bacterium | reverse complement strand
ATACACTAATTAGCAACCTCTACTCTATTTCTACCACCTTCTTTAGCTTTGTATAGAGCCATATCAGCTCTGATTACAAATTCTTCAGGTGATTCTCCATCAATATACTGGGCAACCCCTAAACTAATAGTTACATTTTTCACAGTAGGAAATTCATGTTTTTCAACTGTTTGTCTTAATTTCTCTGCAAGCTTTACAGCACCATCCAAATCAGTTTCAGGAGCTAATATAACAAATTCTTCTCCTCCCCATCTAGCAGCAAAATCTGTTTTTCTTATGTTTTTCTTTATAAGTTTTGCTAATTCTTTTAAAACTTCATCACCTACTTTATGTCCATATGTATCATTAATTCTTTTAAAGTGGTCTATATCAAAGATAATTAAAGATAAAGGTCTTTTATATCTTCTTGCTCTTTCAATTTCTCTCTTTAAAACTTCGTTAAATTTACCTTTATTAAATAAACCTGTTAACCTATCTGTTTCTGCGAGATGTTTAAATCTTTCCATATCTCTTAGCAGTATATAAGCCAATATACCTATAATTAAAGAAATTAAAACCGATAAAATCATATTTACAAAAAATGATTTTTGAACAATTTCAAAAGCTTTATTTTTAGAGTAGGAAATTAGATACCCAAGGAACTTTCCATTTATTGTTTTTATAGTCATAAATGAAATCAGATAATAATCTCCATTGTATTTATAAACTAGAGAAAATGGTTGCCCTTTATTTAAAATTTTATAAACTTTTTCTTGGATATTTTTATTAATTAGGCTTATGGGAAGTTTTTTAACATTAATATTTTCATAATAAAAATTATCTGAAAATTCAGTAGGAATTAAAGACCTTGTTTCTCTAGATTTCAGCTTTTGTAAAGCATAATCCTTTTTTATTATAAAAATAAATGTATCCTCAAATATTGAGTTTAGCTCGTCTTGCAAAGCAGAAAAAGGTATTGAAAAGTAAACATTTCCAAGGAGTTTTTTCTTCGTTTTCAAAGGATATACATATAAAACTCCTGCATACTTTTCAGATTTGAACTTTTTCAGCGTAAAATCACCATATTCAAATCCAGCTATAGTTTCACCATTTAAAGAAACTATGAATAATTTCTCTATGTTGTATTTTGTTAGTGCTTTATAAATAGGAAGTAATTGTTTTTTTACTAGATTTATTTTTTTTCTCAAAATATTCCTTTTAATTTGCTTTGTATTTATCTGATGCCAGTAAACATAATCTATAATTTTTTTATAGCTTATTTTTGTAGCTTTATACTTGGAATTAAGACTTTTTAGTCCTGTTTTATAGATAATAGATTCTTTTTCTCGTTTATCTTTAACAAATAAAAATCCAGCAAGAAGATTTACAACCAGTATTACTAAGACAGAAAGCAAAATATATTTAAGTTTCATCAATTAGTAGTATATCATTATTTAGTTAAACTTTTGTTAACAGGAGTTAAAATTGGCAGAAAAAAAATTATGGGGTGGAAGATTTTCAGAAAGCACAGATGCATTTGTTGAAGAATTTACAGAAAGTGTTTCTTTTGATAAAGAACTTGCTTTATACGATATTGCAGGAAGTATTGCCCACGCAAGAATGTTAGGAAATCAAGGAATAATTCCCAAAGAAGATGCAGAAAAAATAATTAAAGGTTTAGAAGAAATTAGAGAGGAAATAAAACAAGGAAAATTTCAATGGAAAAAAGAGCTTGAAGATGTTCATATGAACATAGAAAAAGCTTTAATTGAAAAGATTGGAGATGTTGGTGGAAAACTACATACAGGAAGAAGTAGAAATGACCAGGTAATAACAGCTTTTAGACTATATTTAAAAGAAGAAACAAATAACATAATAAATCTATTAAAGGAACTAAAAAAAGCTCTCTTAAAGAAAGCAGAAGAAACTGTAGATATAGTGATGCCTGCATATACACATCTTCAGAGGGCACAACCAATTAGACTTGCTCACTACTTTTTAGCATATTTAGAAATGTTTAATAGAGATGAAGAAAGATTTAAAGATAACTTAAAGAGAATTGACCAGATGCCACTTGGTAGTGGAGCGTTAGCAGGTGTAGACTTTCCACTAGATAGAGAGCAAACTGCCAAAGAACTTGGATTTTCTAGCATAATGAGAAATTCTTTAGATGCAACTGCCTCAAGAGATGCAATTATAGAATTTTTAGCAAATGCAAGTATTTGTATGGCAAACTTATCAAGGATTAGTGAAGATTTAATAATATGGAACTCTGCAGAATTTTCCTTTGTAGAACTACCAGATAAACTAACAACAGGTTCATCAATTATGCCTCAAAAGAAAAACCCAGATGTATTAGAACTAATTAGAGGTAAAGTAGGAAGAGTTTATGGTAGTCTGATGGCTCTTTTAACTATCGTAAAAGGATTACCAATGGCTTATAACAGAGACCTTCAGGAAGATAAAGAGCCAGTTTTTGATGCAGTTAAAACCTTAAAAGGCTCAATAATTGGAATAACAAAAATAATAGAAGGTTTAAAACCAAGAAAAGAAATTATGGAAAAATCTGCAGGAGGCTTTGCACTAGCTACAGATTTAGCAAACTACCTTGTTAGAAAAGGTGTTCCATTTAGAAATGCACATCATATAGTTGGTCAGATTGTAGGATATTTAACATCTCAAAATAGAGAATTAGAAAGTATAACTTTAGAAGAATTAAAGAAATTCTCACCGCTATTTGAAGAAGATGCACTACAAATTTTAGACCCTTACTTTGTAGCAGATGCTAGAAAAACTTATGGTGGAACTGCCAAAGAAAGGATATTAGAACAAATACAATTTTGGAAAGAAAATATATAGAAAATATAATTTTCTTATGGTAAACTTACTAAAAATTTTTGGTTAACAAAGGAGAGTAATTATGCAAGAATATAAAGAGTTTATCAGCTCAATTGCAGATAGGGTTTTATCAGGTGAACAGTTAAGCAAAGAAGAAGGGCTTAAAATCCTAAACACTCCAGATGAACTTGTTATGGATTTAGTAGAAGAAGCTTCAAAAATTAGGGAGTATTTCTTTAAAAATGAGATGGAGTTTTGCTCTTTAATAAATGCTAAAAATGGTGCTTGCTCAGAAGATTGTTCTTTTTGTGCTCAATCTTCAAAATATCCAACACCTATAAATGCCTACGGACTTGTTTCTAAAGAGCAAATGCTTGAGGGTGCAGAAAAAGCAGTTTCTATAAATGCTAATAGATACTGCATAGTTGTTTCAGGGAAAAGAGCTACTAAAGAAGAAGTAGAAAAAATAGCAGAAGCAGTTAGAGAAATAAAAGAAAAATATCCTGTTAAAGTTTGTTGTTCAATAGGAACAGTAGATAAAGAAGATTTACAGCTTTTAAAAGAGGCAGGGGTAAACAGAATTAACCATA
The DNA here is from genome assembly GCA_015490675.1 of Hydrogenothermaceae bacterium. GTDB lineage: Bacteria > Aquificota > Aquificia > Aquificales > Hydrogenothermaceae > Hydrogenothermus. Next base: position 2,071 of record WFXI01000222.1, on the reverse strand, counting down.
ACCTTGAAACATCAGAAAGATTCTTCCCAAACATTGTAAGCACACATACTTGGAGAGATAGATACAATACAATTAAAGCTATTCAAGAAGTAGGGCTTTCAACCTGCACAGGTGGTATCTTTGGAATGGGAGAAACAGATCAAGATATAGTAGATTTAGCAGACACATATAGACAGTTAGGTGTTCATTCCATACCCTTAAACTTTTTAATACCAATTCCAGGAACTCCTTTAGAAAAGGCAAATAATTTAACACCAACTAGATGCTTGAAAATTGTTGCTTTATTTAGAATATTCAATCCTAAAGCTGAAATTAGATTATGCGGTGGTAGGGAACAAAATTTAAGAGATTACCACGATGTAGCAATGGAAGTTGCAAACTGCCTAATGGCAGGTGGGTATTTAACAAGAGCTGGTAGAGAACCTGGAAAAGATGAAGAAATGGCAAGAAGACTTGGAAGAAAGTTGATTACTCAAGGTGAAGACTTTACTTTATGGAAAGAAGAAGGAGTAGTTACATAAATAACAAGCCTGTTAAGGGGATATACATACATATCCCCTTTTGTTCTTTAAAATGTCCATATTGCGATTTCTTATCAATAACAAATACCGATGAAACCCTACATCACAAATATATTAAAGTTTTACTTAAAGAACTTTCCCTTTATAAAGATAAATACAAATTTAACATTGAAACAATATACTTTGGTGGCGGAACACCTAGCTTAATTTCAGCTAAATTAATAGAAAATGTCATTAAATACATAAAAGAAAACTTTAAATGCTCAGAAAATTTAGAAATAACACTAGAAGCTAATCCAAACACACTTTCCTTAGATAAGCTAGAAATTTTAAAAAACTCAGGGATAAACAGAATAAGCATAGGAAACCAAAGTTTTAATATAAAGGCTCTCCAAAAATTAGGCAGAGACCATAAACCTGAGCAAACTTTAAAATTAATTGAGTATTGCCAGAAAGTTGGGATAACAAACATAAATTTAGACTTAATCTATGGAGTAGAAAACCAAACTTTAAGAGATTTAGAAGAAGATTTAAGGATTTATACAAGCTTGCCTATAACCCATATTTCTGCCTATATGTTAACTGCTTATGAAGATACACCACTTGGAAGTATGGTGTTAGATGGAAAATATAAACTTCCTGACGAAGAAACAACTATAAAAATGTTTTATTTAATAAATGAAACTCTGGAAAGCAAAAGCTTTTATAGGTACGAACTTTCTAACTGGGCAAAAAAAGGATGTGAATGTAAACACAATATATTTTACTGGACAGACGAATATTATCTTGGAGTTGGCGTTTCAGCTTCATCATATATTGAAAATATCAGATTTACTAATACGAAAAATTTAGGTATTTACTTTGAAAAGCTATCTAAAAATGAATTTCCTATAGATTATAAAGAAACCTTATCAGATGAGGACAAAAGATTTGAAAAAATAATGCTTGGATTAAGAACAATCTGGGGTGTAGATTTGGATTATATAAATAAAGAAAAAGCAGAAAATCTTGTGAAAAATAAATTCGCTTTTATAAAGGACAATAGATTTATCTTAAATATGAAAGGATTGTCAGTAATAAATGAAATTGTCTTACAGCTTATATAAAGGACAGGGAAAACCCTATCCTTCAAGTTCTTTTAAAGCCTCATCTACTGTAGCATTTTCATGAACAATTTTAGATAAAGCCCTTGTAATTCCAACTATATTATCGTGCTGGAATACATTTCTACCTACAGATAGCCCTGCACAACCAGCAACAACAACAGCATCATATATCATTTGAAGTAGTTCTCTATCTGAATTTACTTTAGGACCACCTGCAATAACCACAGGAACAGGACAACCTTCAACTACCTTTCTAAAGCTTTCAGGGTCTCCTGTGTAAGGAACCTTTACTATATCTGCCCCAAGTTCTGCACCAAGTCTAGCAATGTGTGCTATTGCATCTGGGTCAAAAGGATTTTTAACTTCAGGACCTCTATAATAAAGCATTGCAACAAGTGGCATTTGCCATTCTAAACATTTTTTAGAAACCTCTCCAAAATCCTT
>WFXI01000221.1 GCA_015490675.1 Hydrogenothermaceae bacterium | reverse complement strand
TGCCTAATTAGCGCAGCGACGTCCTCCTGAGTTTGCCCGTGGGCTCAGGAAGGGCGACAGATACACGGGATAGGGGAGTGCCAAGCTCCCCTGAGGCACTTCCCGAAACTCTTACGGGGATAGCCTGCAGTAGCCCTGCCTGTGGGGACGCTGCAGGCGAAACCTTAATCACAGGCTAAGCCTGTAGAAAGCCCGTGCGAGGGCTGTTCTCGGACGGGGGTTCGATTCCCCCCGCCTCCACCAAAAGAAAAGGTTGGGCGAACTTTAAATATACTCTTATTGCAAAACTCTAAATATCTCTAAATTCTTCATATATAGATTCTATTTCATTAAGAATTTCAGATAGTAACTCATCAGGATGTGGTAAATTTTCAATGTCATCTAAAGATTTATCTTTTAGCCAGGTTATATCAAGGTTTACTTTGTCTCTGTTTATTAATTCATCATAGGTAAAAGCTTTAAATCTTTCTGTTTCTTTTCTTTCAAGTCTATTTTCTGGATTGAAACATTTTATAAAGTCCTGTAAATCCTCAAATCTAAGAGGATTTTTCTTTAGTGTAAATTTTTTGTTTGTTCTAAAATCATAAATCCAAAGCTTCTCTGTCCAAGGTTTTTCTCTGGCAGGCTTTTTATCGAAAAATAAGACGTTTGCTTTAACACCCTGTGCATAAAATATACCTGTTGGAAGTCTAAGAAGTGTATGGACATCAAATTCATGAAGCAATTTTCTTCTAATAACCTCTCCTGCTCCACCTTCAAATAAAACGTTATCAGGTATAACTACAGCTGCTTTTCCATTTATTTTTAAAATTGTTTTGACGTGTTGTAAAAAGTTAAGTTGTTTGTTTGATGTGGTAACCCAAAAATCATCTCTTTGATATATTAATCCTCCTTTATCTTCCTTTCCTTCTTCGTTTGTTATGGTTATGCTGCTTTTCTTTCCAAAAGGTGGATTTGTGAGAACCATATCAAATCTCTCTCCTGGGTCAACAGCTAACGCATCTTGAACAATTACAGGAATACTATTTTCACCACCAATTCCATGTAAATAAAGATTCATTGCACAAAGTCTGGCTGTGTTATCTACTATCTCCCATCCTTTAAAGGCTTTATTTTTCAAAAACTCTTTCTGTTCTTTATCTAATGGATAGTGTTTTGTTATATATTCATAAGCTGCTATTAAAAATCCACCTGTTCCACAAGCAGGGTCACAAATAGTCATATTTGGCTGTGGTCTCATAACTTCAACAATTGCTTTAATTAAAGGTCTTGGTGTAAAGTATTGACCTGCTCCGCTTTTTGTATCTTCTGCGTTCTTTTGAAGCAATCCTTCATAAATCTCACCTTTTACATCTATATCTAAACCTACCCAGTTTTCTTGGTCTATTAGAGATATTAATCTTTTTAATTTTGCTGGGTCTTGGATTTTATTTTGTGCTTTTCTAAAGATTAGACCTAATAATCCTGATTTTCTACCAAGTTCTTGGAGAATTTTTATATAATGTGCTTCAAGTTCTGAACCTTCTTTTGATTTTAAACTTTCCCAATCTAAACCTTTAGGAATAATGGATTCTCTGTTATATGGTGGTTTAGAGTATTCATAAGCCATCTTTAAAAATAATAAATATGTAAGTTGCTCTAAATAATCTCCATAACTTACTCCGTCATCTCTTAAAACATTACAATAATTCCAAACTTTTTGAACTATATCTGATTGAGTCATTGTATTAACCTCTTGAAGTAATTTTATTTATTATTTCTTTTATCAACTTTTCAAGTTCTTTGTACTCAGGTGTTTCTTTCCACTTATTATAATCTTCTGGAGAATTGATTAATTTAATTGCATTTTCAACATCTTTTGTTTTATATCCTTCAGGTAAATAATCCTCAATCTCACCTTTAGGTAATATATAAATATTTTCTGCCTTTTTGTTTTCTATAAACTCATATATTTTCCTTTTATCCTCTTCATTTAATGCATCAATTTTTATTTCTTTTCTTAGATATTTTATATATTCCCATAGCTCTTTTAAATCACCACAATCACAGCTTTCCACAGCTTTTTCTAGTTGGTGGACTAATTCTTTACCATCTTTACTGTTTTTATTTTTTATTACATCTTTATAAATTTTTTCTTCATTGGTTTTAAATATTTCTTTTATTTCCTCAGAACCATCTAAGTTAGTAATTACATCAAAGTCTCCAATAAAGAAGTTAGGTATTTTTAATTCATTGAGAAATACTCTAAATTTTTCTCTATTTGATTTTCCTTTAACTTCTATTATTTCAATGTTCTTATTGATATTTTGTTCTTCAATAATATCATCCAAAATTTTTTGAAAAACTATTCTATCTGTAATTCCTTCAACTAATATAACGGCATCTGCAAAATAAATCTTTTCATTATTTGTGCTGTTAATAAGTTGAAGTAAATCCTTGATTTTTAAATATGGTTTATCTTGAATAGTAATTACTCGGCTAACATTTTCATTATCTTTGTAAATTCTAACAACATGATTGTAAGTTTTTTCATTAATGAAAATAGGCGAATGGGTAGAAATAATAAATTGATTACCTGTTAATTCTGATAGCTCTACAAATAGTTCTAATAATATTTTTTGCCATTTTGGATGTAAGTGAAGTTCTGGCTCATCAATGATTATTAATCCATTTTTTATATTGAAGGCAAATATCCCAAAAAGGAAATTTATTATTTCCCTTTCACCTGAACTTGCATTGTCAATTGAAAAACCTTGACCATCTTTTATTAATTCTATTTCATAAGTATTTTTTATTTTATCTATTAATTTTATATTCCAACCATACCCCAATTTATTTAAATATTTACTAACCAATTTAACTTCTTCGTCTTCTTCCCAAGTATCAATTTTTGATTTAACTTCGAAATCTCTCATTTTTTCTCCAAAATAAGCTATAGCAAGTCTAGTTAAATTTAAGGTGTCTTTAGAAGAAGATGTAAATAATTTCTCATATTCAGCAGGATAGTTAAAGTTTGATAGCATTATTGAAAGATTGTTAATTTCTAAGTTTCTATAAGGACTAAAGAATAATAATAAAGGTGGTAATTTCAGATTTTCTATATAATTACTCGCAATTCTAAAAATTTCATAACTTTTGAAAAAGTTTTGTATAAATTGAGCAGTATGATGCCTAATATTTGTTTCTGAAAAACTTAGTTGATTATGTACAAATTTAAATTTTATCTCTTGATTAATTGGAATTGAACTTATATCAAGACTACTTAAGCTATTTAAGTTTAAATGTTGTATTAAATGCTTTCCATTGTTGAAAGTTTGTTCAAGAACTGAAATTATTTTATTTAAATAGCTTTGAACAAGCTTTATTATTTCAATATCTTGTTCTTCTAAAATTAAACCAAACTCAATAAATGAACTGTCGTTAACATATCCGTAAAATTTTTCCAATTTTCTTGATAACGTATCTAATGGAATTTGATTAATGTTTCTATTTAATCTTTGGTATGTTGTATCAAAGTTTTCGCTATAAGTATAGCCATTAAATAAGAAATATTTTAATCCTATAGAAATAATATCTAAAAGATTACTCTTTCCTCCGCCATTTGTTCCAATTAAGATATTAAAATCATCATGAAAGTTAAATTCCGTTTCATCTCTAAAGCTTTTTACATTTTTTATTTTTAAACTTTTTAATTTCACTATTTAGTACCTATCAAAGATTTTTGTTTTACTTTAGGCTTCTTTTTCTGTTTTTCAAATTTTTCTTTTTCTGCTTTGATTTTTTCTAATAATCTATCTACAGAGTTTTCGCCAGTTATTAAATGTGGGTTTTGTTTTCGCCATTCTTCTGTTAGCTTTCCCTCAAATGCGTATTTTAGATAGGATTGTTTTAACTTTTCTGCTTTTTCTAAAAGTCTATCAACTGTTTCTTCAAGCTTATCAGTTATTGATAGTCTATATTCAATCTCTTCTACGATTTTTTGTTGTTCAGACAAAGATAATAAAGGAAAAGGAATTAAATTAAATACTTTTGCAGAAACCTCTTTAAATGTGGTTCCACTTCCCATATTTTCTATAATTTCTTTAGCAAATTTCAAATAATAATAGATAAAATCACTTAGAATACTTTTATAGGGATATATACTTTTAAATCCCTGATTTGTGCTAACTGGATTTGACGCTATAGCTACATACCCAATAGGTGCTCTGGATGAAAATAATACCGTCCCAGCAGGCATTAAAACTGCCGAAGAATTTTCTAATCCTAATTTAGTTATAGATTTCCTACCTTTACTTATATATTTATGTTTATAGCCTGATAAATCAGCAGGTGTTATCCATGGTATTTCATCACCCCAATAACTTGGAACTTTTGTAGAAGGTGTGCCTCCAGAATAAACAGTTCCTACTTCTCCTAATCTTACCCACTTCCACTCCTTTGGTACCTCTGGTAAGTTTTTCAGTTCTTCTTCTGTTATAGGTGGGAGTTCTTTTGGTGGTTTTGGTTTAGGTGGTTTCTTTTTACCTTCTTTTTTAGCTATTTCACAGGCTTTTTTCCACTCTTCAAGCTCTTGTTTGTATCTTTCTTCTCTTTCTTTTTTTATTTTTTCTATCAGTTTTTCTGCTGGTTCAAGTTTATCTTTGTTTTTCTCTCTCCATTCTTCAGTGAGTTTTCCTTCAAAGGCATACTTTAAAACCGCTTGTCTATATAAAGAAAGCAATTTTTTTATCTTTTTAAGTCCTTCAACCCCTGCATCAATTTTGCTAAATGCTTCTTCCAAAATCTCAACAATTTTTTGTTGTTCAGGGAGGGGAGAAAGAGGGAAAGGCATTGCTTTACTTGCATGTAGCGGAAGAGTTAATCTTCCTGTTCCTGTAGCTTTTTATGAGAATATTTATTTACATAAGGTGTATTCATGTAATATTCAATATATTTAGGCAATACATATTTTTTTATTGGTTTTACAAGACCTAATCCAACAAAAATTGAAACTTCTTCATCAAAGTCTATTCTTTTGGCAAATCCAAGGGTTCCAATCCTTGGAAACAAAATATCATCTTTCTCTGGTTTTGCTCTTTTTATTAATTCTAAATGCTCTTCATAAGAAATATATTTCTCGTAAGCATCCCAATTAATAGGTTGAAAGGGTCTTATATTTGCTATTGATATAAATCTTATACCTTTTTCTTGATATTTTGGCGTTTTATGTGTTCCATCTGTTATTAAATATGATACATCCTCTAATCTTACCCACTTCCATTCTTTTGGTATCTCTGGCAATTTATTTTCATTCATGCAACTAATTCCTCATTTAACTCTTCTAATATTTTATCCATCTCATCTCCAAAAAGATTATAAAACTTTATCAGTCCTCCCTTTTCGTTAAATGGTGGATAATCAAAATCATCTTTTGATATTTCTGCACTTGTTGCTATGTGGTCTTTTATCATTTTTAACCATTCTATCTGTTCATCTGTAAATTTTCTGCCTTTTTTTCTTGTTCTTTTAACCATTTCTTGAAATTTTGGTCAACAATATCTGGAAAATGCATTAAAACTTCATCAATTCCAAGTGTAAATCTGATAAGTGAGATAATATCGGTTAATAGTTTAACACTTCCTGCACCTTTAACTTTTGATTTTTCAAGTTGTTCATATGCCTTCCATATATGTTCAGGAGTTAAGTTATAAGGTGGTTTTTGTATTTTTTCTGCAAGTTCCTTAATCTGTTTAAATGTTATATGTCTTTTTGAATACGGCTGGTTATAAATTATCTGTAGGGCATCAATTTCATCTTTGTTGTCTTCTATAAACCTTTTAAAGCTTTCAATTGTTTTCATTGCTCTTTCTTTTGCTTCTTCATCAAATCCTGCATAGGTTACCTCATCAACATTTATATCATCTATTATTTGTTCATTAGCTTTTTTAATTTGGATTAAAGCCTCTCTAAAATCAGGATTATCTAAAGGTTCGCAAGCTTTGTTAATTAATTCTTCTTCTGCTTTTTTTATTTGCTCTTGTGTTGGACTTTCAGTTTTATATAACTCTTTTGCTTTTTCTATCTTTTTATCAGGGTCTACTGATTCAAAAAGTTTATTAATAATGTCTTTTAGTGGTTTTCCTGCTCTTTCCTCTAACTCTTTTTGTTGATTAACAGATAAAGTTCTTTGAAGTCTTGCTAATCTGTTTCCTAAAGAAAGAACAGTATCTTCATCTCTTATTCCTAAAGCTACATTATACAGGAGTTTTTCAAAAGGAACACTTCTCTTTCTCTCAAGCGGTCTTGAGTCTGTTTTATCATTATCAGTTACACCGACAGCATCAATAATAACAAAATGTGTTTTATGTTTTGTATCTGGAGTGACAGCCTGTAAGTCTTCAGAATTAATTACTCTTGTTCCTCTTCCTTTCATCTGTTCAAATAGAACCCTTGATTTAACATCTCTCATAAAAATAAGACACTCAACAGGTTTTATGTCTGTTCCTGTTGAAATCATATCAACTGTCACCACGATTCTTGGGTTATAAGAATTTCTAAAACTTGCTATTAAATCTTCAGGTTTTTCACCAGTTGTTTTGTATGTGATTTTTTTACAAAATTCATTCCCTTTTCCAAATTCTTCCCTAACTATATGAACAATATCATCAGCATGTGAATCATCTTTAGCAAAAATAAAGGTCAGTGAATAGTTTTTCTTTGAATGTTCTTATAATTGTTCTTATCTGGTCAGGAACAACAACACTTCTATCAAGTTGTTTTGAATTATATTCAACTTCTTCATCTAATAGTTCCCATCTTTGCTCTCTTGTTAATTTATCCCTCTTTTTTACATTAAAACCAGCATCTATTTTTGCACCTTGTTCTGAAATTTTCGTTTTTATTCTATAAACATCATAAGGAACATTTACTCCATCAGCCACAGCCTTTTCATGTGGATATTCCATAACAAGATTTTTATTAAAAAAGGCTATGGTATGTTTTGCAGGGGTAGCAGTTAAACCAATAATAAAAGCGTCAAAGTATTCTAAAACCTGTCTCCATAGGTTATAAATTGAACGGTGGCACTCATCAACTATAATGAAATCAAATGTTTCAATAGGAACTTTTGGGTTATATTCTACTTCTAAAGGTTTTTTTATTTTCTCTTCTAACTCAAATAAAGATTTTTCATCTAATTCTTCTTCAAGTTCTTCACCTTTGAGTATTGAATACATTCTTTGAATTGTTGAAATACAAACCTTACTAACAGGGTCAATAACCTTTGAATTTAATAACTGAACATTATACAGCTCTGTAAATTTTCTTCCATCATCTGGAGTAATATAATTTTGAAATTCTCTTAAAGTTTGCCTTCCAAGATTTGCTCTATCTACAAGAAATAGAATTCTTTTTGCTTTTGCATATTTGATTAGTCTATAGCTTTCAGCTACCGCTACATAGGTTTTACCGCTGCCTGTTGCCATTTGAATTAAGGCACGGAGCTTATTCTGTGCTAATGAAATTTCAAGATTTTTTATAGCTTCATATTGGGCATCTCTTAAACCTTCTTTATTCAAAGGATATTTAACAGGAAGTTCTTTTAATCTTTGTCTTAGTGTGGTTTTATCTTCTGCCCATTCTTGCAGTGTTTGAGGTTTGTGAAAATAAAAAACTCTTCTTGAACGATATTCAGGGTCTCTTATGTCTCTAAAAAATATTTCTGTTCCAGAAGCTTCATAAGAAAAAGGTAAAGGGATTTGATAGTGAGGAATATTTTCAGGTAATGATTCTAAGTATCTTTGGGATTGCTCCGAAACTCCTCCAAGAGTAGTTCCTTCTGGTTTTGCCTCTATTACACCAATGGCTCTCTTATTTACAAATAATAGATAATCTGCTGTAATTCCACCTTTTAAAGGGAATTCTCTTACAGCTATACCTAAATTTGATGATAGGTTGATTCTTTTATAATCCTGAACTTCCCATCCCGCATTTTTAAGCTGCTGGTCTATTAATTCTCTTGTTTTTTCTTCTGGTTTCATTGTTTAACAAAGCTTAAAGTTCTTTAAAAGAATATAATACGTTTTATTCTATTATTCAATTAAAGAGGATGATATGGAAGAAGATAAAGAATTTCAAATGAGCATAAAAGATATAGAAAATAATCTAAAAGAAATCTTAAATCAGAGTGAAGAAACTGTATGTGTCATAAAGGGAAAATGGGGAGTTGGCAAAACTCATTTTATAAGGAATTTTTTAAATAATTTTGGACAGAGATATGCATATATATCTTTATTTGGTAAAGATTCTTTAAATATAATTGAAAATGAAATAGTTTTTAAAATTGCAAAATTTAGAAAAATTTTGGGAGATGTATCTCGTGTCTTACAACAGTTAGAAGGAGTTTCATCTAAAGCTGGAGCGATAGGTAATTTATTATCTCTTGTTAGTACTACAGATATTAAAAATGCTATCGTCGTAATTGACGATTTTGAAAGATTATCAAGTTGTCTTGAACCAAAAGATATCATGGGATTAATTGCTCAGCTCAAAGAAGATAAAAGATGTAAAATTATTTTCATTTTAAATGAAGAAATCTTATTGGATAAGTACAAACACTTTAAAAAAGAATATGATGAATACAAGGAAAAAATTGTTGATTTTGAATTTACTTATGAGCCCACAGTTGAAGAAAATTTTGAACTTATAAAAAATAGATTTAAATGTTTTCATGAAGAAGCAAAAGAATTCTTTGTTGTTAATGATATAAAAAACATTCGTAGTATGCTTCAGGTTAGTTATCTTATAAATAAGCTGTGTAATATTGATGTAGATAGAAATTTATTAAAAGAATCCGTAAGATATTTGCTTCCATTTATTTATTTAAAAAAAGCCAAAAATAAAGATACTAAAACAATAAAAGAAATTATTAGAGAATTTAATATTTATTTGAAAAACAAAGATTTATCGAAGGAATCGAAAGATGTAATTGATTTATTTAATCATTTAAAAAAAATTGATTTTTTATTTATCTCTTTTTATCCAGAGTTTATCTATCCTTTCTTTGAATATATTGATACAGAATTATTGACGGATGATATTACTGAAGAAATTAGAATTAAGTTTGATGAAGAATTAAATAGGAGGAAGAATTTAGCAATAAAGTATCAATTTGAAGAAGAATTTGAACGTTATGTTTATTCTATTGAGTATGAAGATAAAGATTTTATAGAAAAAATATGGAAACCTTTTGAACAATATAAACAAGATATATTAAGCATTTTTTCTATATCAGATTTATATGGTTGGATGATAGAAATATTATCAGTAATGGACAAAGAAAATTCTAATAGATATAAAGATTATTTTGCCGATGTTATCACTTCATATTTAGATAAAATCTATATAGAAGATAAGGAAGAATTTAAAAGAATAATAAAAATAGAAAGATTCGGACTTTATTCTTTAAAAAACATGGCTGAGAAAGTGCCCAAGCTCAAAAAGTATATAGATACTAAAGAAAAAGAAGTCGAAAGCTTGACTGTTAACTCATGTGATGGCTTAAAGGAATTGATGTTATGTATTCTTAAAATGGATTGTCCAAGTACGGAAGGTGAAAAATTAAATGAACTTGATTTTAGACAAATAGAACAGTGTATAAAAAACCCAGAATTTTTAAAAATTCTATTATCATTTATAAGGCATGAAAGGAAAACATCAAAAAAAAGTGTTGAAAAATTTATAGAAAAATTTGATAAGTTTTTAGAGGATTTTGAAAAAGAACGTCCAGAAATCAAAGAAAAAATTGAAATTTGGAAATTAAGAAGCAGATAAAAGTTTTTTAATTTGAATGGTTATATAAATAGAATCAGATTTATTCCATTCCCAAAAATAATAATTATGTTGCCTTGGCTGACTTCAATATTTCTAGTTCTATTGCTTCAGCTGTTATTGCAGTTATATTATTCTTTATGGGTGTTATTTTGTCATCTATTGTAGGAACAGATAATGAGCGATGAGCTTTTAAATCTTTTAGTTGTCGCTGGTAGTGTGATTATATTTGGTCTCTTAATGGTTGCTTTTGGCATTTATCTTCAAAAGAAAGAAAAACACTCATAGTTATTCATTCCTTCTTTTTATCTTATTTAAATAACAATAGAATAAATACAAGAGACAAAACTAAAATCTAAGCACTAAAAATAACCTTTATTTAAATGAAAAACTTAAAAAAGAAGTTAGAAGAATTTTTAAGAAATTATGAAGTAGAAATTAAGTATTTAGATGTTGAAGATTTTACTACTCCTTTACCTACTGCAATAGATATTGAATTAGTTCAAGCATTTCTTGAAAGGAAAGATTTAGGAAAACACAAAAACCAGCTAACAGAAGAACAAAAACAAAGGCTTAAAAAAGCTGATGAAAAAGCTATCCAAGTCTATAATCAGATAAAAGATTTAGAACTTCCATCTCCGCCTACAATTGTGGCAAGACAGTCTCTTAAAGAGATTGTTGAAATAACTGAAAAATCTTTGGAATTAGAAAAGGAATAGTAAGCCTTATATCAAACTGTAAAACGTAGATAAGAAAAAAGAGAGAAGCTTTAAAAATAAGAAAGAATGTTAGTTTAATAAAAAGGGTAATGGCTTCGTTGTTTATTTACCAGAATTTTTTGTTTATTAGACCTGCAAACCAAATATCCAAGTATTGCAATTTATAAGTTTTAGTGATATATTATTTTCCTGCTCTATCGGAGTGTAGCTCAGGTGGCAGAGCACGTGCCTTGGGAGCACGGGGTCGCAGGTTCAAGTCCTGCCACTCCGATTTTAGGGCCCGTAGCTCAGCTGGACAGAGCAACGGACTTCTAATCCGTAGGTCGCAGGTTCGAATCCTGCCGGGCCCACCACTTGAATAGGTTTTTAACTGGAATATATTTTGATACACCTTGCGCGGGGTGGAGCAGCCTGGTAGCTCGCCGGGCTCATAACCCGGAGGTCGAGGGTTCAAATCCCTCCCCCGCAACCATTTTAATTCTCTTAAATTTAAATTAGTAATTACCCAACCGATGTACAGTATTGACAAATATATGTTGGTGTTATAATATATTAGTCTAATTGAATATGGGCGGTTAGCTCAGCTGGCCAGAGCACCTCCCTTACAAGGAGGGGGTCATAGGTTCGAATCCTATACCGCCCATCCAAGCGGAGCCGTAGTTCAGCTTGGCCCAGAACGCCGGCCTGTCACGCCGGAGGTCGCGGGTTCGAATCCCGTCGGCTCCGCCATTAATTATTTTTTTCTAACATCTTCCAAATAATAGTAAGGTGGTAGAGTTCTAAGTCTTGTATCTTCTAAATGCCCACCTACAGTAAAGTGGTAAAGAGTTTGAAAATCGTTATCTCTAAATCCTAAAATCTCATGAACAAGGTCGTCAAAAAAGCACCCTATACCTGTTCCTCTTACACCGTGAGCTTCTGCTTCAAGATAAAGAACCTGACCAATCATTCCGGCTTCCCAGTGTAAATTCCTGTACATCCATGAATCTTTACCTATGACCTCTTTAAATTTTGAAATCATCCCGAGGGAAAAACTGCTGTCTCCGGCAATGTCCTGTTTGCAGCTTACAATTTTAGCTGTATATTCAAAGTCTCCCGGATAAAGAAGGTAAAGTTCTGTATCATCTGAAACTCTATTCCAAAGAAATTCCTTTCTTGACTTCTTAATTATCTGTTCTTTATCCTCCTCATACCTAAAGAAAAAGTACAGTCCCTTCTCAAGACCGTGTACTCTGTGAATAAATAGTAGTAGATTTATGCTCGGATTCGAAATTTCAGTATCAAAAGGAGAGAAGTTCCTTCGTGGAACAGTTTTATCAAGCATATGTATAAATGTTTTCTTATCAATATGGGTTTTTCTATCGTATGCTACCGCACTTCTTCTTTTTCTTATTATCTGAGGCGCACTCAGTTTTGAGTCAACAATCCATAAAGGTTTACTTTCATTCAGTTTAAATTTTCTCTCCTCTGTCTTTGGCTTTTTAACAAACTCTGCCACATCGTAAATAACATTCCATCTAACATGCTCTTTACTAAGTTTGTTTGGTATTCCTTTAAACTGAAGACTCCCAATCTCATCAACAACCTCATCAGGAATACTTCTTGGAACATCCTCAACATTATTCGGAAAAACAAAAAGAACTAATTCTGGAAATTCTTCTTCATCTTCCGTCCAAACTGTTTTGTGAAATCCAAGAATTTTTTCTATCTGCTCATCGCCTACAGCATTTAAATATTTAACTCTCCATCCAAGTAAAGAAGCTGAAAATGTTATTGCTGCAATTGCATGTCCTATATCAAGCTGACAGTATCTATACGCTCTTTCTCCGTATTTCCAAGCTTCCCTCCAGAATATACTTGTGAGTACAACTAAAAAACCATCTGTTTTAAAATGTTCTCTGATTTTATTTACTGTTTTATTTGGAAGGACTACTCTTTCCTCAAGGGCATGCAAAAAGGGATTGTAATGATAAATACCTTTTAATCCATTATAGTCTGGAATAATAAGATAGCTTTCTGTAGGATGGAGATTTCCGCTCGATGGATTCATCCTTAACGACCACTGGGAACCGGGAATTGATTTCCATGCTGAAAGCCCAAGGGAGAGCTCTAAAAACTTAGAAATCGTATTTATATTGAAATTTTTGGAAGAACACCTTTTTATATCGTAAAGTGCTATGTACGGACATTTTTGGTCTTCTTTTAGTAGAGGTAACTCGATTTTTTTAGTACCTTCGTAGAACCTGAAAGGTTCAGGTTGGTTAGCCCAATCAAGATAACCGAGTGATTTTGCCAGTCTGTCTATATGGTGCTTTGTTCTTTCATGGTAGTAAATAGCTATATTTTTCACGCCTACCTCATGGAGAGTTAATAATTGGCTTTGATGTTAGATGCGAATTAATATCTACCTTTTTTATGAGTTTATCTACTTTTATTCTTTCAACTTTTAAAAAATCTGGATTAAAGTTCTTTTTTGAAAATACAACGATTACTTTGCCAGGAAATCTTTTGTTTTTCCTTGTATAAAAGTAATTTTTGAATCTCTCTATAGGTAACACGGTATTTCCAAACTTTGGGTCTGCAAGATACACAAATCTATTGTCAATTCCTTTAAATACGGAAAAATGGTCAAACCCTCTAATCTTTAGATAAACAATAGCCGGATACTTAAGATATCTAAGTTCTTCAATTGATATAGCGATAGGAACCGGTTTGTATCCTCTGTGTTTTAAAAAATCTACAATATCTTTAAACGACAGGTATAAATCTTCTTCCTCTAAGTCTTTTATTTTCTTGTAATAGAGCCTCTTTTTTCCAAACACGAACTTTATTACATCTTCCTCACTTAATATATCTTTATAGAAGTATGTTAGTACAGTTGCAACAGAAGCAGCTCCACAGGAAAAATCGTACTTTTGTTTTATGACATCTTTATCCTTTATCTCTGTCCAACTCTTTGAAAAGTCAAATGAGTAGGATATAGAAACAAAAAGTAGTAATAAAACAGCTTTCCTCATATTTTTTCAATTAGACTTTTATCTTCAACTAATTTCTTAAATATATCAAAAATGTAAAAAGAATCATGGGGACCCGGTGCTCCTTCTGGATGGTACTGTACCGAAAATACCGGATAGCTTTTTAATTTTATACCTTCAATTGTGTTATCGTTTAGGTTTATATGTGTTATCTCTACATCAGACGGAAGTGATTCCGGGTCTGTTGCGTAGTTGTGATTCTGGGCTGTTATTTCTACTTTCCCTGTTTTTAAATATTTGACAGGATGATTACCACCATGATGCCCAAACTCAAGTTTGTATGTTCTCCCACCTATAGCCCAGGATAAGAGTTGATGTCCGAGGCATATACCAAAAATTGGTATTTCCGTATGGATGAGTTTCTTTATCTGTTCTATCTGATAATGAAGTATCGACGGGTCTCCTGGACCATTCGACAAGAATATACCTTCTGGATTGAAAGATTTTATTTCCTCTGCAGAAACGTTATGAGGGAAACATGTTATATCAAAACCTCTTTCTGTTAAAAGTCTAAGTATATCCCTTTTTATACCGTAATCAATCACTGCAATCTTATACTTTTTTTCTTCTATCTTCTTAAAACCTCTGCCTAAATACCAGTATCCTTCTTCCCATCTGTACACATCCTTTGAGGATACCTCTTTTACAAGGTTGAGTTCTGATATATCAGGTACACTCCTTGCCTTTTTTACTGCTTCTTCAGGTGAGATATCTCCGATTCCTATATAACCTTTCATTACACCGTACTTTCTAAGTACACGAACAACAGCTCTTGTATCGACTCCATATATACCTAAGACATTGTTATCTGATAGATACTCATGAAGACTCTTTGTAGCTCTCCAGTTGGAATATAAAGATGGAAGATGTTTAACCACAAATCCATTAACTTGAACTCTTTTTGACTGCATATCTTCATTGTTTATTCCATAATTTCCAACTTCCGAAGGTGTCATAACAACTATCTGTCCTTTATAAGAAGGGTCTGTCAGAATTTCCTGATAACCGGTCATCGAGGTGTTAAATATAACTTCACCACCGGTTTCTCTTATTTTCGTATTGGGAAAGGCATATCCATAGAAAAAGTGTCCATCTTCCAGTGCTAAGATAGCTTTTTCCATCTTACCTCTCATATACGATTTTTGATATTTTAAAACGTGCTATTAGTTTTCCCGTATCGTAAACATATATCTCTTTATCACTTTTATAGTTGATTAGGATATTTTTAATGAGAACATTTCTTAATTTCCCATTTTTATAAACGAGACTAAAGCCGGGTTTATTTATCATTAAACTGTTCCCGTTACAGGTGTATCTGTCAAACTTTGAGACATTAAATCTTTTTGTGATTAACTTTTCAACAGATATACCAATCTTTCTGAAAGGGTTTTGGATTCTTTTGCATTCACTACCTTCTTTCAAACAGAAATCCTCTCCATTTTTCTTTACTGTTGCGACTTTTTTACCTATTGGGAGATAAAACTTTATAGTTCCACCTCCATATCTGTTAAATTTTCCTTTCATAAGAACCGTCTTTCCCTCAAAGTACACATACGAATAAACCTGAAAATCTTCATTCTTTTTTTCCTGAGTTTGAACTATCTGATTGAATATATCCTCACAACTGTACTTATTTACCCTTTCTTTCTTTGTAGCACATGAGAACAAAAAAACCCCTAATATGATTACCGCTAATACTTTCATCTTTTTACCCCCAGCTCTTTTAACTTCTCAAGTATCCTCTTCTTCAGACCAGGTTCCGGCTCTTGCCCTGTTTTTTCTATTATCTCAAGTGCTTTTTTGAAGTATTTAATCGCTTCCTTTTTTCTCCCCAGTTCCATAAGCACTTCAGCGTAGTGTTCATTCAGAACAGGGTCATCTGGTAATTTTTCATAAGCCTTTTTGATATATTTGTAAGCCTCTTTTATATTACCCTTTTTGAAGTATCCCCAACCTAAACTATCAAGATAAGCTGGGTTTTCCGGGTCATACTCTAAAGCTTTTCTTACGAGTTCCATACCTTTATCAATGTTTATCTCTCTGAGTATATAAGAGTATCCCAAATAGTTAAGGGCATCTGCATAATTCGGTCTTATCTCTATTGCTTTTAGAAATGCCTCTTCTGCTCTTTTCCAGTTTCCTAACTTGTCATAGTAGACTCCTAATAGAAAATATGCAACTGGGTCATCACTATTGATTTGTATGGCTTTTTTTACATAATCTATCGCAAGTTTTAAGTTCCCCATTCTATCTGCAACATCAGCCATCATCAGATAAATCTTATGGTCATTCGGTCGTATCTCTAAAAGTCTCTCAAGGGTTTTTAAGGCATTCTTGTACTCCTTTAGCTGAATATATACATTTGCTAATCTCTCTATAACCTCTTCATTTTTCTTTTCAACCTTTAAAATTTCAAGGTACACTTCTTTTGCTTTTTCATATTCCTCTATACTCTCATATGCCATTCCAAGAATGGTTTTTACGAACGTATCATTAGGTCTCTTTTTGACAAGATCTTCCATCTCTTTCACTATTTCTTTAGCTTTTCCTTCCTTTAGGTAGAGTAGAAAACGTTTTAATAGAGCCTGTTTATCACCGGGATTGAGTAGTGTTATCTTATTTATCACCTTTTCAGCTTCTTGATACTTACCCTGGTCAACATAAACCTGAAAGAGCCTATTTAGCACCTCTAAATTGTTGGGACTATGCTCTAAAACCTTTTTATACACTCTCTCTGCATCCTCATACATTCCTGACTGTCTGTAAAGCTCCCCTAAGAGAATATAGACAGGTCTAAAATTAGGGTCTATCTTAAAAGCCTTTTCCAAGAACTCTATGGCTTTTTCTTTATTGCCCTCTATAAGGTATATTCGTGAGAGTGTGTAGTATATCTGAGGTTTTCTATCTGAAAAAACCGCAAGTTCTAACAGAAGTTTCTTTGCCTTTTCAAACTGTTTTAAGTTTATATATGTATTGATTAGTTCTGTGATAATCTTCTCATTTTTAGGAAATCTTTCATAAGCTTCTTCTAATATATCCTTTGCCTTTTCTGTTTTTCTCAGGTTTCTGTAGACTTTTGCTATGAAAATGTATGTTTCCGGAGAGTCTTTAAACTTCTTTTTATACTTTTTAAGAAGTTCCAGTGCTTCTTCATTTTTTCCCATATGTAATGCAATGGTTATTGTTTCCCTGTAAAGTAAAGATGTGTCAGGTAGAAGTTTTAAGGCTTTCTTACAGTACTGATATGCCCTTTCTAAGTTTCTACTCTTCTTTTCGTACTTACAGACAACATAGTAGTAGTAAGGATTTTCGTCTCCCTTTAGAGCCTTTTGTACAGAGGCTACTGAGATACTACACGATGAGCACAGAACACCTAAAAAAAGCAATACAAATATATATTTATTTTTCATCAGTGTCTCTCCTAACAATCATTACTGGAACTGGAGAATCTTTTATAACTTTTGATGCTGTTGTTCCTATAAAAATTCTCTTTACTGCTGAAGTTTTCCTCTTTCCAAGAATAACGATGTCTGGTTTATACTCTTCGATAGTATCCAATATAGCTCTATCCGGTGTCTCTCTCAGTATTGTATAATCAGAATTAATACCTTCATCTGATAAATTTTTCTTCACTTCTTCTAATATACTCTTTTTTCTCTCAAGAACCTTTGTATAAATCCCTTTGAAATGTGCAAAAGGTTCATCAGCATCCCCGTGAATTATTCTGATAGATGCTCCTGTTTTTTTAGCTAACTCTTTGGCTATTTCAAGAGCTTCTTTTGAGTTCGGTAAAAAATCGTAACCACATAGTATTCTTTTTATGTTTACTATAGGTTTTCCCTTTATAACGAGAACAGATTTCCTCGCTTTAGATATGATTTTTTCAGATACAGTTCCAAGTAGTAGTTTATCTATAAGACCTTTTTTATGACTACCTACAATTATCAAATCAATATTTTCCTCTTCTGAAAAATCAAGTATTGAGTCAACAACATCTCCTGTTTCAATAATAACCTCTGAATCTACACCACTCTCTTGGAGCTTCCTATTATACTTATTCAAACTATCAGAAACTTCTTCTCTGAGTTTTTCCTCTGCAAGTTTCAGTATCTCTTCTTCATCTGGCTCCATCAAGAGCTCAAGGTTTTTTACATATATAAGAGGGGAAAGATGTTCTATAACAAAAAAGAGATACACCTTACAGTTGAATATTCTTGAGAAAAGTACCGAAGAATCAACAACAGCCTCTGTAATATCCGACAAGTCAACAGGAACTAATACCCTCTTAAAATCATGCATTAATCACCTTTTAAACGTGATTTTGCGTATTCCATTAGACCACCGGCTGCAAGGACCTTTTGTAAGTTCTCCGGAAGTTTTGAAATTGTGTATTCTTTACCTTTTGTTAGATTCCTGACAACTCCGTTTTCCATGTCAATTTCAATAATATCCCCTTCATCTGCTTCCTTTACTATCTCAGGAGATTCTATAACAGGAAGTCCTAAGTTTATTGCATTTCTGAAGAAAATTCTTGCAAAGGATTCTGCAATAACAGCCGAAACACCGGCACCTTTTATAGCGAGAGGTGCGTGCTCCCTTGAAGACCCACAACCAAAGTTCTTTCCGGCAACTATAATATCACCGGGTTTTACTTTTTTTGGAAACTCAGGGTCGATATCTTCCATAACGTGCTTTGCAAGCTCCTTTGGGTCTGTTGTTACTAAGTATCTTGCAGGTATTATCTCATCAGTATTAACATCATCTCCAAATTTCCAAGCTTTACCTTTTATACTTGACAATATTGCTTCCTCCTGTTTGGGTAATGTAAATTTATTATAACAAAATTATGGATACACAATATAGCCACCATAAAAAGATACATAGGTTATTAAAACGGAGGATTTTATGAAAGTATATTTTTTCGAAGTAGAAGATTGGGAAAGGTTGTACCTTGAAAAAGTTATAAAGGAAAAAGGTTTTGATGTTGAAGTTGGATTTTTTAAAGAACCATTGACCCAGTCTGTATTAGATAAAATAAAAGATGCATACGCTATAAGTATTTTCATTTACTCTAAAATTACAAGGGAAGTCATCGATAAACTACCAAATCTTAAGATGATAGTTACAAGGTCAGCAGGATACGACCATATAGATATAGAGTACGCCAATGAAAAAGGCATAATTGTAAGTAATGTTCCCGGATACGGTGATAACACCGTTGCTGAGTATACTTTTGCCCTTATATTAGCTCTTGCAAGGAAAATAAAACCTATGATAGAGAGAACATCCAAGGGAATATTTTCAAGGGAAGGTTTAACTGGTATTGACTTAATGGGGAAAACGATTGGGATACTTGGAACAGGAAGAATAGGAAGTCATGTTGTTAAAATAGCAAGCGGATTTGGAATGAAAATTCTTGCCTACGACAGAACAAGAAGAGAAGAGCTTATCCAAAAATACGGTGTTGAGTACGTTGGACTCGAAGACCTTTTAATGCACTCTGATATAATTACTATTCATCTTCCGTACAATAAGTCCACCCACTATCTTATAAACAAATTTAACATAAAATTAACAAAACTTGATGCAATGCTTATAAATACCTCACGGGGCTCAATCGTAGAATTAGAAGCTATTGTTGAGGCATTAAAAGAGGGAAGACTTGCAGGTGGGGTAGCCTTAGATACCGTTGAATTTGAAGAAGTTATTCCAGAAGAAGAAGAACTGAAAAGAGGAGATATATCTGCACTTAAGATAAAAAAGACAATTGATAAGTACTTTGTCCTTCAATCTGAGAATGTCATAATCTCACCTCATATAGCATACAACACAAAAGATGCATTACATAGGATATTAGATACAACTGTAGAGAACCTTTTTTCTTGTCTTACTGAAGGAAAACCAAAAAATGTCGTTTCAAAGGCAAGCTGTTGAATAGAGCAATTATTTTTACTGATTTAGATGGAACTCTTTTAAATCATGAAGATTACTCATATCAGGATGCAAAGCCTGCTTTAGATAAACTCAAAGAGAGGGAAATACCGATAGTTATCACTACAAGTAAAACGAGGAAGGAAGTAGAAACGCTGAGAAGAGAAATAGGGATAAAAGACCCATTTATAGTTGAAAATGGTGGAGGAATTTTTTTTGAAAAGGGTTACAGAAATTTTAGAATTGAGAACTGTAGAAACATTGAAAATTACTGTCTCGTTCAGCTTGGGATTTCTTATAAAGAGATTGTTGAGTTTGAAAAGAAAATAAAAGACAAATACAGGGTAAAAGGTTTCTTTTTTATGAGCATTGAAGAGATATCAAGACTAACTGGACTTTCCTATAAGATGGCTAAATTAGCAAAGGAGAGAGAGTTTACAGAACCGTTCATATTAGAAGATGAATCAAAATTACCTGCTTTAGAAAGGGAAGCTTTGAAATACGGTATAAAAATCACAAAAGGTGGTAGATTTTACCATTTTATAGGTGTAAATCAGGATAAAGGGAAGGCTGTCCTCATTACTAAGGAGATTTTTGAAAGAAATGAAGGAGAAAAGTTTTTGACTGTTGGTCTTGGAGACAGTAAGAATGACATTCCTATGCTTGAGGTTGTAGATATACCGATTCTCATAATGAAACCTGATGGAAGTTTTGAAAACTTTGAGAGAAAAGGTCTTATCAGGTCTAAGTATCCCGGTAGTAAAGGGTGGAATCAGGTAATTATGGAGATTTTAGATGGGTTACAGAAAGATTTTAATTGATGCTTTTTTAGAGGGTGTAAGGTCAGTACTGCCGGAAAATCTGATAAAAGAAAATATATCCGTAAAAGACAGAAAGTTGAGAGTACAGGAAGATGAGTATCCTCTAAAGAAGTTCTACATTTTTGGAAGTGGTAAAGCCTCTGTTGAAATGGCAAAAGTTTTCGAGAAGTACTTTTTTGAGCATATTATAGGTGGAACGGTTGTGTGTAATTACGAAGAAAAATTGAGGAAAGTAAGTGTTATAAAAGGGTCTCATCCTATTCCCGACGAAAACAGTTTAAAAGGTGCAGAAGCTCTAATAAAACAGATATCATCTTTAAAGGAAAACGAACTCTTTATCTATTTATTATCAGGTGGAAGTTCTGCGTTAATTGAAAAACCCATCCCACCTATAACAATAGAAGACCTTAAACTGACAACTCAGATTCTTCTAAGGAGCGGTGCAACTATTGATGAGATAAATATTGTAAGAAAACATATCTCAATGATAAAAGGAGGAAGACTTGGAAGGTTAACAAAGGCAACAGGAATAGTTTTAGTTATATCAGATGTTGTAGGTGATGATTTAGAAACAATAGGTTCAGCTCCTCTTTACTTTGATAGGTACACGTACGAAGATACATTTAAGATTTTGGAAAAGTACGAAATTTTAGAAAAAATTCCTAAATCTGTCAGAGAGGTAGTTGAAAAGGGATTAAAAGGTGAAATAGATGATACACCAAAAAAACCACCAGAAAATATAAAACATTATATTATTGGAAATAACCTTAGGGCATTGAAAGGTGCAAAGAGCCACTTAGAGAAAAAAAATATCAAATCCTACATAATTACCTCACAGATTGAAGGGGAAGCAAGAGATGTAGCAAAAGCTATTGCATCAATAGGATTGGAAATTAAAAATAATAATGCGGATTTTAAACCACCGTGTTGCTTACTCTTTGGTGGTGAAACAACTGTAACGGTAAGGGGAAGTGGTAAAGGTGGTAGAAATCAGGAGCTTGTACTATCGGCTGTTCAAAAGATAAAGGGCAGGTGTGGAATTTACATACTTAGTTGTGGTACTGATGGAATTGATGGTGTTACAGATGTAGCAGGTGCTATTGCTGACTGTAGTGTGTATGAAAAGGCTGAAAAAGAAGGTTTGGATATCGATAAATTTCTGAAAAATAATGATTCATACACTTTTTTTAAAAAGACAGGTGGACTTATTAAAACAGGTTATACAGGCACAAATGTTATGGACATTATTATGCTATTAGTGGAGGAGTAGAATGATTATTCTACCGGGCATTAGATTTTCAACTGCTCTAAGGGAACCAGCTCGTAAAAAAATAGAAAAATTAGGATATGCAGATATTGTTGTGGGAATTCCCTCTTATTTCAGTCAAAATACGATAGCATATGTTATAGAACAGGTTGCCAAAGGATTAGAAATATACTTTGGGGATAAAAAATGTCTGATTTTTGTGTCTGATGGTGGTTCAACAGACGATACAAGGGAAGTAGCTGAAGAGGTAGATATTTCTCAATACAATATTGAAAAAATAGTAACCTGTTATAGAGGAATTCCAGGAAAAGGCTCAGCATTAAGGGCTGTTTTTGAAGCTGCAGAATTTCTAAAGGCAAGGGCAGTGGCTACCTTTGATTCTGACCTTAAGTCAATAACACCTGAATGGGTGAAGAACATCTTAGAACCTGTATTTGAAGGATATGACTATATATGCCCGTACTATAAAAGATGGAAATTCGATGGAACAATAACAAATACCATAGCCTACAATCTTACAAGGGCACTTTACGGAAAGAGAATCCGCCAGCCGATAGGTGGAGATTTTGGTATGTCATATAAACTTGTGAAGGATTATCTTGATAAAGATGTATGGGAAACAGAAGTTGCAAAGTTCGGTATAGATATATGGATGACAACAACGGCGATAGTTGATGGTTACAACATATGTCAGGCAAGATTAGGAGCAAAAATTCACCAAGAGAAAGACCCATCAAAAGATTTAAGCAACATGTACAGAGAAGTTGTAGGGACTATATTTAAACTAATGGAAACAGAAAAATACGAAAATTTTTGGAAAAAGATAAGAGGTTCTCAGAACGTTCCAATCTTAGGAGATTTTGTAGGTATGGAGCCTGAACCTTTTGATATAGATGTTGAATCATTAGTTGAGTATTTTAAAATTGGTTACAACAACTTCGCTCCTATATGGAGGGAAATCTTAGAAGATGAAGATTTTAAACTTATACAGAAGCTATTTATGTTAGAAAATATAGATGAGTTCATTATGCCGGTTGAGACATGGGTAAGGATAGTTTACAGATACGCATACAATTTTCATATTACACCGAGACAGAAATTTAAAATGTTAAACACTATGATTCCACTTTACAACGCAAGGGTAGCATCTTTATACAATGAATTAAAGGATAAAAGCTCAGATGAGTCAGAAGAGTATTATGAAAAGCAAGCAGAAAGATTTGAGGATATGAAAGATTATCTATTAAATCTATGGGAATAAGATTAAGGAGGAATTATGGCAGATTTTTTCCAAAATGGCGTAATTACCACTTTACAGAAGTTAAAGGAAAGACCTTTAGGGGAATTGGAAGAGGAGTTAAGGGCATTTGCAAAGAGAAGGAGAAACATCGTTTTGCTTCTTCCTGCCCTTTACTCAGAGTTTGAAGGAAAAGCAATGCCCAAGATAATTAAAGAATTAGAAAAAGCAGATTATCTATACAAAATAGTTCTCTCCCTTGATAGAGCTGACAAAGAACAGTTCAGGAAAGCTAAAGAGATGTTGTCTGTTCTTCCGGTTGAAACGAAAATTGTATGGCACGATGGTCCCAGAATGCAGAAGATATATCAAGATTTGAGAGAAGCCGGTTTTCCTGTTGACTTTCCGGGTAAAGGTCGCTCAGTGTGGATGACCTTAGGTTATATACTGTCAGATACATCTGCTTATGCTATAGCACTTCATGACTGTGATATTGTTAACTACTCACGAGAACTTGTAGCGAGACTTGTGTACCCTGTAGTTCATCCAGCTTTAGATTTTGAATTTAGCAAAGGATACTACGCAAGAGTTACTGATAAACTGTATGGCAGAGTTACAAGACTTTTTTACACTCCTCTCATCAGAGCACTCAAAAAACTGGTTGGTGAAAGGGATTTAGAGTTCTTAGAGTATCTGGATAGCTTTAGGTACGCTCTTGCAGGTGAGTTTGCATTTATAAGAACCCTTGCCAGAGGTATTAGAATCTCACCTACATGGGGACTTGAGGTATCAATGCTAAGTGAAGTTTATCAGAACACATCTGTAAATAGAATATGTCAGGTTGAAGTTATGCAGACATATGAACATAAACATCAAGAGCTCAAAAAGGAAAAGCCTGAAACCGGACTTATAAGAATGGCAAAAGACATATCAAAAACCCTTTTCAGGGTTTTGAGCAATGACGGAATCATAATGTCTGAGTCTTTCTTTAGAACCCTTTTAACTACCTATCTACAAGAATCAAGAATAGCTGTTGAGAAGTACAACGCACTCTCTCTTATAAACGGTTTAAAATATGACCGACATGGTGAGATTGAAGCTATAGAAGCTTTTGTAGAAGCTTTAAAACAAGCAGAAAAGGAGTTTATTGATGACCCTATAGGTATTCCAATGCTTTCCGCCTGGGTAAGAGTTAGAGCCGCTATACCTCAGATATCAGAAAGACTTATAAGTTGCGTTGAAAAAGACAATGAGGAGATATTAAATGGATAAATCATATCTATCAAACTTCTTTAAAGGTATAGTTCCTGCTGTTGTAGTCCTTATAATACTTCTATTTATAATAGCTTCTCCGCTTGTTATAGTACCAAGTGGCTATGTTGGTGTTAAACTAACCCTTGGAAAAGCAGAAAAGGACGAACTTCTACCTGGACTTCACTTCATCGTTCCATACGTCCAAAAGGTCATTAAAATGAGTGTTAGAACACATTCTTATGACCTAAGAGGTCAGAGGGCTATAGAGGCACTTTCAAAAGACGGTCTAACAATAAGAATAGAACTTACCGTTCTTTATAAGATTAAGCCTGACAAGGCTGCAGAAATATTTGTTGAGTACGGTCTTGAGTATGAAGATAAGATAATAAAACCTGTCATAAGGTCTGCAGTAAGGGATGTTATAGCAATGCTTGACAGCTCACAGGTGTATCAGGAGAGAGACCTGATAAGACAGAAATTAGTTGAAAAAGTATCAAAGGAGCTTGACAAGAGATTTATAATACTGGATGAGATTCTTGTAAGAGATATAAAACTTCCACCTAAGGTTGTAGAGGCAATAGAGCAGAAGAGAAGGGCATTTGAAGAAATGCAGAAGATGAAATTTGTTGTAGAAAGGGAAAAGTTAGAAGCTGAAAGGAAGAGGGTAGAGGCTAAGGGAATAGCCGATGCAAATAGAATAATAGCCGGTTCTCTCACAAGAGAATACCTGCAGTGGAAATTTATAGAGAATATAAAATCATATGCAGAGGGAGATAATAACACAGTTATTCTCCTTCCTTATGATACAAACCTTGCTCCTATTATAAACATCCCAAATATAAGGAAAAAATAAAAATGGAAAGGGGACTTGTAGTAGATAGAGAAGCTCAGCTCATAGAAGTTTATGTTTTCCGTAGCAAAAGAACGTACAGAGGAATACCAAGAGGAAAGATAAAGAAAAAAACGAAAATTTATGCAGGAGATTATGTGGTTGGAGAGGTTGTTGATGACTCGAATTTTGTTATTGAGGACATAGAAGAAAGAAAAAACGTCCTTATAAGACCATCTATTGCAAATGTTGATACTGCTATAATCGTTGAAACAATTAAAGAACCAGAGCTTAACAACTTCTTCCTTGATAATCTTCTTGTTGTGTATGAAAGAGTCAACGTTGAGCCAATTATTGTGTTTAATAAAATTGATTTATTAGGTGAAGAAGAGAAGGACGAACTAAACAGATGGACAGATGTATATAAAAATGCAGGATATGAAGTTATCCATGTAAGTGCAAAATCTGGAGAAGGTATAGAGAAAATCAAGGAGTTTGTCAGAGGTCAGATATGTATTTTAGCCGGTCCCTCAGGAGTTGGTAAGAGTTCTATCCTTTCAAAGCTGACAGGTGCAAAACTAAAAATTGGGGAGGTAAGTGAGAAGTTAGGTAGGGGTCGGCATACAACAACTGGGGTGAGATTAATACCATTTGGAGAAGGCTCGTTTATCGGAGATGCCCCTGGATTTTCAAGAGTTAACGCCCTTGATTTTGTAAAAAAGGATGAGATAAAAAACTACTTTAGGGAATTTCTAAGATACAGATGTAAATATCCGGACTGTTCCCATACCAGAGAACCCGGTTGCAGTGTTAAAGAAGCTGTAAAAAAGAGTGAAATTTCATGTGAACGTTACAAAAGCTACCTTAAAATGATTAGAGTTTTTCTGGAAGAGCTAAAAGAGATATGCCCTGATTAATCATTCTATTGTTATTAAAGCGTATCCTCTACTTTGATAATCTACAAGAGAAACAAATGACGTATAGACAGGTTTTACAAATTTGTATATATTGTCTGTAGAAATTTTCCTACTTTTCAATCCAGCAGAGCATACCTCAAACTTTACATCGTATATGTCGTGTAGGGATTTTAGCCTCTGATAAATCTCAAACTGCTTTCTTATTAAATCTTTCTCATTTTTATAAATAGTTTTTGATAAATCTTTTATAAAAAATTTATATGCATCCCCATGTATGACAACAACTACGTCTATATCTATCAGTCTGTTCTTATAGTATTCAATGTTGTTTGCAAGACCGCTTAAAAGATAAAGCTCAAATCTTTTTATATCGCCTGTTGTTAAGTTTATGACAACTTTTCTAACTGAATCTTGAGCTTTAGAAATTGAAAATACAAAGACTAAGAAAATTATAAACTTTTTCATAATAAGAAACCTGAGGTTTATTATTGCCTCAATTGTTAAGTTAGATTAATTTATATGCGAATTCAATAGTTTGTAATATAATGGTAGAACAATGGTTGAGAGAAGGAAAACAAGGGCTGTTTATGTTGGAAATGTAAAGATTGGTGATAACGCACCGATTGTTGTTCAATCTATGACAGATACAAAAACACACAACATAGATGAGACGTTAGAGCAGATAAACAGACTTTACAATGCTGGTTGTGAAATTGTAAGAGTTGCTGTTCCAACAGAAAGGGATGCCGAAGCTGTAGAAGAGATTGTGCAAAAATCTCCTATACCGGTTATTGCAGATATACATTTCAGTCCACGGATAGCTTTTAAGGTTCTTGAAAGTGGGATACACGGTATAAGATTAAATCCGGGAAACATAAACGATAAAGAGAAGATAAAAGATATTTTAAATGAGTGTAAAAAGAGAAACATAGCTGTCAGGCTTGGAGTAAACTCAGGTTCCCTTGAGGAGAGATTACTTGAAAAGTACGGTTATCCCTCTGCAGAGGCACTTGCTGAGAGTGCTCTCTACTGGTCTGAGTTTTTTGAGAGTGTAGGTTTTAAGAACTTTAAGGTTTCAATTAAGGGGTCAGATGTTATTCAAAATGTTGAGGCAAATAAAATTTTTGCGGAAAAAACAGATATTCCACTCCACATAGGTATAACAGAGGCTGGACCCTTAAAAAGAGGTTCTGTAAAGTCAGCTGTTGGAATAGGTATTCTTCTCTACATGGGAATTGGGGATACAGTAAGAGTCTCCCTTACGGCAGACCCTGTAGAAGAGGTTGAAGTTGCATATCAGATTTTGCAGTCCTTAGGCTTAAGGAGAAGAGGTATCGAGATTGTTTCTTGTCCAACATGCGGGAGAATTGAAGTTAATCTTCCTGAGGTTGTTAAAAGAGTTGAAGAAAAACTGAGTGATGTTAAAAGTCCTGTGAAGGTGGCAATTATGGGATGCGTTGTTAATGCAATTGGAGAGGCAAAAGAAGCAGACATTGGTCTTGCCTGCGGGAATAAATCTGCCATTCTGTTTAAGGATGGTAAACCTCTGAAAAGGGTTTCGGAAGAAGAGATGGTTGATGAACTCCTAAAAGAGATTAAAAACATGACAGAGAAAAATGAATAGGGACTATATTAGAGCCTATATTGCCGGAATGATTGATTCTTCCGGAAAGATAACAGTTGTTAAGGTTCCAACATCTCCTAATTCCGTTTATATAAAAGTTGTGGTCAAAGCAAGTAGCGAAGAACCGTTAAAAATTATAAAGGAAATCTACGGCGGCTCTATAAAGAGAAGAAAGAGGGTTTATCATCTGACTGTAACCCATAAAAAAGCTAAAATACTTCTTGAAGACTTAAAGGAATTGTTAATATCAAAAAGAAAAGAAGCTGAAATACTACTTGAGCTGTACAGTGATAGATTCACAAGAAAATACGAAGCTGAGAGGAAAAAAGAGATTATTAAAAAATTCTTAGAGGTTTCAAAAGAAGAACCACGTATATTAAAAGACGGGAAAAGTTCTATATATAAGTGGATAGAGGAAAAAACCTAAATTAAAATATTAAAAACCTATCAGAGAGGTAATTAATGCCAAAAAGAACGGATATCCAGAGAATCTTGCTTATAGGTTCTGGACCCATTGTTATTGGGCAAGCAGCTGAGTTTGACTATTCTGGAACTCAGGGAGCAAAAGCTTTAAAAGAAGAGGGCTATGAGGTTGTTCTTGTAAATTCAAATCCGGCTACAATTATGACAGACCCAGAAATTGCAGATAAAACATATATAGAACCACTTATAACACCTGTTATTGAAAAAATAATAGAAAAAGAACGACCGGACGCATTACTTCCAACATTAGGAGGACAAACTGCTCTTAATCTTGCTGTTGACCTTTATGAAAAAGGAATACTTGATAAGTACAACGTAAAGATGATTGGTGCATCCTATGAGGCAATAAAAAAAGCTGAGGATAGGGAGCTTTTTAAAGAAGCAATGGAAAGAATCGGACTTCTAATGCCCAAAAGTGCTGTAGTTCGTTCAATGGCTGAGGCTTTTGAGGTTATAGATTGGATAGGTTTTCCTGTGATAATAAGACCATCATTTACATTAGGTGGTACAGGGGGAAGTATAGCTTATAATCAAGACGAGTTTCATACAAAGGTAAAAGCTGGACTTGAAGCATCTCCAATACATGAAGTTTTACTTGAAGAGTCCGTTATAGGATGGAAAGAGTTCGAGATGGAAGTTATGAGAGATAAAAATGACAACTGTGTAATTGTGTGTTCAATAGAAAATTTAGACCCTATGGGAATTCATACGGGAGATAGTATAACAGTAGCACCTGCTATGACGTTAACAGACAGAGAGTATCAGATACTCAGGAATTACTCAATAGCTGTTTTAAGAGAAATCGGGATTGAAACAGGTGGCTCTAATGTTCAGTTTGCCCAAAATCCAGAAGACGGAACATTCTACGTTATAGAGATGAATCCAAGAGTCTCACGTTCTTCAGCTTTAGCATCGAAAGCTACAGGATTTCCAATAGCAAAAATTGCAGCGAAGCTTGCTGTTGGATACACTCTCGATGAACTGAGTAATGATATAACGAAAGAAACTCCCGCATCTTTTGAACCTACAATAGACTATATTGTTACAAAAATTCCAAGGTTTGACTTTGCTAAATTTCCGGAAACCGACTCAACACTCACAACAATGATGAAATCTGTTGGTGAGGTAATGGCTATAGGAAGGACATTTAAAGAGAGCATCCAGAAGGCTGTTCGTAGTCTTGAGCTCGGTAGATATGGACTGTACATAGGTCTGGAAAAATACGATGAAGAAACGATAAGAGAAAAGATAATAAAACCTAATGCCGATAGGCTGTGGTACATAGCAGAAGGATTTAGGAGAGGATGGTCAGTAGATGAGATTCACAGTTTATCACATATAGACAGATGGTTTCTAAATGAAATAAAAGAGATTGTAGATTTTGAACAAAAACTATCCGATAAAACATTAGGAACTATCTCAGATGAAGAACTTGAAATAGCCAAACAGATGGGATTTTCCGATAAAGAACTCGCAAGATTGTTAAAGACAACCGAGGATAAGATTAGAGAACGGAGAATTAAATCAAGTTTTAAAGTTGTTGATACCTGTGCCGCAGAGTTTGAGGCTTATACTCCGTACTATTACTCAAGCTACGAAAGTCTATCTGGAAGGTTATCTGAAGACGGCTCTATAACTTATTTTAGAGACAGTGAAAATTAATCAACAATCATAGAAAGAATAAAACTTCCCACAGTTATAAGGAAGCCCACAAATAGTGCCTCGCTAACTGCCAATCCCATTTCTATGGACCTCCTTTTCATCCATAAAAATATACATAATTATATGACATATATTATTATCGTCAATATTTGTGTAT
>WFXI01000220.1 GCA_015490675.1 Hydrogenothermaceae bacterium | reverse complement strand
TGATACTTATAAAGAACTTGAGGATTACGTAAAGGAAAAAGGAGAGTTTAAGATAGATAAAAATGCTTACAGAGCTGACTTAAAGTCAGCAGCTGCAAAAAGTGGGCAAGAGTACACAGGTTCTCATGGTTTAAGATGGAATTTTGCTCAGGATAGGTTTAACGGGCTTCAGGAAAAAGGAAATCTAACTTATGAGCAGGCCTTAAAACAGATTTCTGAAGAAATGGGGCACCATAGAGCTGATATTACAGAGCATTATTTGAGGAAATGCTTAAAAATGATAATTTTTATATATATAAATGTTGTAATTCCACTAAAGATCGTTTGTGTAATAAATTAATATTTTATACATTTTTTGATTTGCTTGAATAAATATTGAACTACTGGTACCACAACGCTATTACCTATTTGCTTATAGCTCTGCATATAATTTTCTTCTAAGAAAAAATCTTTAGGAAATCCCATAAGATTTAATCCCTCCCTAACAGAAATTTTACGTATATAATCTTTTTTAACTATCACCGGAACGTTATTTCCTCCGGTTCCCATTTTTGCAGGCAATGTTGGAAATATTCGTGGATTTACTTTGATAGAAGCCCTTGATGGTCTGATTTCCGAAGCTATTAAAAAATCTTGATCTGTAAATTCTGATATCGATATTTTTTTTCTGTCTAAGTTAAGAAATAAATTTTCAATGGCTTTATCTGTAGGTCTTAAATAATCTAAATAAAGGGAGAAATCTATGATTTCATCTAATTCTTTCAGTCTTATTTTTGGCCGTGGAAAACTGAATTTTTCGAACTGTTCCTTTTTTTTAAAACCAACGATAAAAATCCTATTTCTGTTTTGGGGAATTCCAAAATCCACGGCGTTAAGCAAATCATACCATATATAATAACCAAGATTTGTTAATATATCTTTAATAATATTAAAAGTTTTTCCTTTATCATGCGATACTAAGCCGGGTACATTTTCGAGAATAAAAATTTCAGGTTGATGGTAGGCTAAAATACGGGCGATATCAAAGAATAAAGTTCCTCTCGCATCTTCAAATCCTTTTCTATAACCAGCTGTGCTAAAAGGCTGGCACGGAAAACCCGCACATAATATATTATGTCTAGGTATGTCTCTTTCATTTATTTTCGTAATATCGCCTTCTGGGTAGTCTCCAAAGTTCTCATAGTAAGCTCTTGCTGCGGCTTTATCTATTTCTGAAGAAAAAACACATTCAGCTCCTTCTTTTTCTAAAGCGATTCTAAAGCCTCCTATTCCAGCAAATAAATCTATAAATTTAAGTTTTTCAGACATTTGCTAAACTTTTACTTTTTAGGTCTCTGAAAATATTCAATACAGATTCAGCAATGGCTTCCGACAACAACGGAGGCACTGCATTTGCAATTTGCTGGTATTGAGAGGTTTTGGAGCCTTTAAAGATAAAGTTATCTGGAAAAGATTGCAATCTCGCAGCTTCCCTCACGCTTAAACATCTGTCGTAGATAGGATGTATTATCATAGACTTTATAGGATGCTTGATAGTTACAGATGGTGAATTTAAATCAAGTCTTTTATACAAGTTGCTGTGGTTCCCTCCTGGTCTAATATCTTCGGGGATGTTTTCCCAATTCCCACCGGGAGGTACAAATTTCATTCTTTCTGTTACTATTTTGCTATGTTTGGGTAGCTCGTGGTTAAATATTTTTTTAGCATCTTTTCTAATTTTTTTGGTAAATCTGTTCAAAGTTGGTTCATATTCAAGTTCCCCGAACGGAGAATCTGCATTAGGTAGATCAAGAATGGCTTCTCCGACCGTTACGGGTTTTTCTGCAAATAAAGGTATACCAGTATCTGTATTTGAATATTTAGGTAAAGGCCAAATTTTACTTACAGGCATTTTTATATCCTTCCTGATTCCTACTATAAAAACCCTTTCTCTTTTTTGGGGAACTCCAAAAAGATGAGCTTTTAGAATATTAATTTCTATATTATAAGCATTTTTTAATTTTTGAATTAATTCGTCTTTAAAGTAAATTCCTTTTGGATTTTTCATGCTAAGAAAACCTTTTACATTTTCCATTATAAAAATTTTTGGTTTCAATATGTCTACTATACGCGCGAATTCCATAACTAAGAAATTGCGATCATCGCACGGTTTTCTTGTCCCACATACTGAAAAACCCTGGCAAGGGGGCCCTCCGATTACCACATCTATATTCTTAAATCCGTACTTTAATAAATAATCGCTGTTTAATTTTTGTATATCTTCTTTTAAAAAAACTGTTTCGGGAAAATTGAAAGTGTATGTTTCTGCAGCGTCGTCCCAAATATCGTTTGCAAATACAATTTCAAACTCTTCAAATTCATGAAAACCTAAACTAAATCCACCTACTCCACTGAATAAGTCTACGACTTTTATTTTTTCCATCATTTTCTCCAATAATTTATAAAAATTATATCATATAAAATATCCCAATTTGGGATATTATTAAAGAATGTTTTAAAATACATTTGTTGTGAAAAGATATTCCGAAATACAAGAGTTATTAAAAGAGGTTTTTATAAAAAACTTAAGAAAAGCAAGAAAAAAAGCAGGTCTTTCTCAAAAAGAAGTAGCTGACAGGATGGGAAAACCCCAATCATTCATAGCAAAAATTGAATCCGGTGAAAGAAAATTGTCTCCTATAGAAATATTTTTTCTTTCGAAAATATACAATGTTGAAGTCGGTGCTTTTTTTGAAGGCATGGAGGAAGTATGGGAAAGGGAAAAGAAAAAGAAATAGTTAATTATTTAAATGGGAAGAAGTATAAGTATTTATGCCCTGTATGGCAGTCGCTGTGCAAAGAAATTAACCCACAAGTTATGCCAAACGATGAAGTAATAGCTGAGGAAATCGGTGGAAATTTTAAAGCTGATTTAAAAATCAAAATAGGGGACAAAGAAGCTTATATCAGCGCAAAATACGGTTCAGGAAACAGCGTCCATCAAGAACCTCTTCCAGAATTCTTGAAGTTTTGCAAAGAACAACTTTCGGCTTCGCAAGAAATCTTAGATGAAATAAGATGGTTTATTTGCGAAAGAAAGGGGGCAAGAGAACTTTATAAAAAAAAACCTGCTGTATTTAATAAGCTAAATAATTTTTTCGAGCAAAATCTGAAAGTTCTTTTGGAAAGATTTTTGGTTACAGGGTTATACACAGAAAACACAGCAGATTATATTTACTACGGAAAAGTTGAAGAAGGAGTATATACAGAGCTGCGACCTGCGATAGAAGTGATAACAAACAATAAAGAAGATAAAAAATTACATCGGTATTTAGAAAGAAAAGGGTTTATATATGTAGGGCCTTTAACATTCCAGGCATGGGGTAGAACCTCTGAAAGGAACAGAGGTAATATACAAATAAAGTGGGGCACAATAAAAGAAAACATTGAATACATAAACAAATTAAAGGAGCAAATGAATGGGGGAAACTCACAATAAAGCTTTAAACGATGAAATAGAACTGGTAAAAAAAATTAACAAAATGAAACAAGATAAGATTATCAAAATTTTTAAAATTCCACAGGAATACACAGATAGGAAAAAAATATATGCAGTGCATGTACAAACAAAGCAAGGATCTTCTATACATAAGCATAAAATTTTCCCTAAAGCAGACGTTTTTCTTATCGCTGCCGAAGATAACATACATAAAGAATATTTATCCGATGTAGAGATATTGTGTTCTTTAAAGTATGAACCTATACCTGAAACAGGAATTTCGGTAAAGCAAAAAGGATCTAAAAATTACACTTTAGTAAAAATTTCTCCAGCACCCTTCAAACACATTTTTGGAAATGCAGAATTGGGGGCAGCTGCTTCTTTGTATATAGAACCAGATGATAAAAATCTGAATGTAATAAAAGGATGGGGTACAAACGAGGCTGCACTGAAAGAATTCTTAACCAAAGAGAGAATAATAAACCCTGCAGAATTTGATTTAAACTCGACAGACTCGTTAAAAAAAATAAAAGAAGGAGCTGTAGAGAAAATAATAAAAACCATCGAAGAAAATAAAAAACTTAAGGATCAGCTATTATGGGGCATAGGGATTTTCCAAGAACCTTATTGTGCTCATTTCTTCTACCAAGATTGTCAATTATCCCATAAAGAATATACCGAGATAAAGTTTTCTGTAACTACTGGTTCTGGTAGATCCCGAGGTGATTATACAATTGTTTTAAAACCAAAAGAAGTGTGTCAAAAAAAATATGAAAAATTATGCTAATAAAAAGATATTTGTAGAAAAATTACTAACATGGTGGAAAAAACACAAAAGAAATTTTCCTTGGAGGGAAACCAACGATCCTTATAAAATATTCGTAGCAGAAGTTTTGCTTAAAAAAACGACATCTTCGCAGGTAAAACAAATATACAGCCAATTTGTTGAAACTTTTCCTACCGTAAAAGATTTATATACAGCAGACAAGGAAAAAATCATAAAAATAATCAGACCGTTAGGTATGTATAAACAGAGAACTGGACAGTTAAAATCAGCTGCAGAATATATAATTAAGAACTTCTCAGGGAAATTTCCTACTGAAAAACAAGAACTTTTAGAAATTCCAGGTATAGGTGAATATACAGCTAATGCGATTTTATCATTTTCAGCTGGATCTTTAGAACCTTTATTAGACAGAAATTTTATTCGTGTAATAGAGCGTGTATTCTGTCTTAAAACTACTAAAAAGAGGGCAAAAGAGGATAAAAATTTTTGGAAATTTGCAAAATCTTTGGTAGAACAATCAGGAACACCGTATTTTAACTATGCAGTATTAGATTTCGCAGCTATAATTTGTAAGGCAAAAAATCCTAAATGCCAAATATGCCCTGCAAAGGAAATTTGTTGCTATTATTCAACCATAGATAAAAATAAAATCGTTTATAAATAGAGAAAGGTTACTAAAATTTTTAGCTGGTGTAATTAAATACAAAATTTATTTGGCAAACTATATGAACTTATTAAATATATTATTATGGAACAGATATAAAAAAGTTTTTGAACAAAGCATAAAAGAAATAGAAAAAAATAGTTTAATATTTTATTTACAGAACAACAAAAAATCTGAAAAAAATAAAGGAATAGAATGTTCTCTTTATTATAAAGATATTTTCAATTTAAAAATTTTTTGGAAAAAGAAATCAGATCTGTTTATCCTACATATGCGTTATTGTTGTCATACCTATCCCCTCCATCAAATGCTATTTTGGATAATGTCAAGCAGACATATGAAATTTTTAACAAAGTGTAATCATATATCTGCTGTTAATTACAAATATCTTCTTTATCTTAATGAATATGAGAACTTATCTTTATTTTTGTCAATAAACTTTTCGAGGAACTTAAAAATGAAGATAGAAGTTGGTATTCTGGATTTCTTCAGCAAATTAATGTAAGTTTGTATTTGTAAGTTTTATTTTAGAAATTCCACTTTTCGATTATTAAGTCTTTATTTTACTTTCTCTCTTTTCTATCTCATCTATAGAAAATTTTTCGAACTTTGAGAAATATATAACTTTATATTGTAGGTTGTGTCAGGAGTTGGGCCAGGGTAGAGCATATTATAGTTTAATCGATAGATTAGGGTCGACAGTTCAAATGTCTTTCACAAATGTAAGTATAAAATACAGGGAGGATTATAATGAAAGTTTTCCAGATAATTTTTTTCTTTTTTACTATTTCTCTCATTTTTTTCAAAAGTCTTATGCAGGATGGGAAATTGTTACATCAAAAGATGAAACGACAGGTAAAAAATCTTGTTACGCAATATCTCCTATAGTATCTCCAATAAAACCTATGGATTCCCCTTATAGTAATACAAAAGCTTGGTTAGGTGTAGGATATAATGGTAATGGGTAGTTAGTTAAAGAGTAGATTTAACGTAAAATAAAAATTATGAGGTGTGTATATTGTGGTTCACAAAGAACAGTAAAAAATGGAAAATCAAATCAAAGGAAGCAAAGATATTTATGTAAAGAGTGCGAGAGAATTTTTGTAGAAAACCCGGAAAGAAGACATTATCCAGACTACCTAAAGAAAATAGCGATAAGACTGCATACAGATGGGGTTGAAATAGCAGTAATAGCACGTTCATTAGAAGTTCCTTATGAGACAGTTCGTAGCTGGATTAGAGCAGAAGGAGAAAAAGCGATAAAAAAAATAGAAGGAAGAAAGAAAGCATTCCAAAGTAAAACTTTCAAAAGAGCTGGATTAGATGAAATGTGGACTTATGTATGAAGCAAAGAAAACGATATATGGATATGGACTGCAGTATTTGACAAAGACTTTAAGTTTTTTGAAATAGGGAAAAGAGACGAGGATACTTTTTGGAAATTTTATTATCAAATTCCTGTAGCTAAAGAAATACAAACAGATGATTATAGGATTTATGAAAATTTAGGTAATAGGAAAGTGAAAAAATATGGATATACTAACTGGAATGAATGTTTACATTCATTTTTGAGAAGTAAATTAGCCATGTTAAAAAGAAAGACAAAAGCTTATTAACTAAATACCTTTAGCTATTGTTTTCGGCTTTACAAATATATCAACTGATTTTGACTACCTTTAGATAAGAGCATCACTGAGCATTGAACATTGCTTTTATTCCTCTACATAGGCATTTTAGTTTCATAATATATCCATCTCTAATAAAAAGCTTATCATTTTTAATACACTGTATGATTTTCATTTACTTCTTTAATTTTTATTTTGTTCTATCTTTATAGATATTTTCTCATTATTTTTTTTATTTTTTGAGAACTTCTTCCATCGCCGTAAGGATTTATAGCTTTAGCCATTCTATCATATTCTTCTTTATTTTCAAGTAAGATTGAAATATTACTAATTATTTTTTCTTTTTCTGTCCCAACGAGTTTAGCTGTTCCAGCTTCTATACCCTCAATTCTCTCAGTTACATTTCTCATAACTAATACGGGTTTTCCCAATCCAGGAGCTTCCTCTTGAATACCACCAGAGTCAGTTAAAACTAAATAAGACTTATTCATTAACCATATTAAATATGAATATGGCAAAGGTTCTATTAAATGAATATTTTTCTGATATTTTAAAATCCTATTTACTG
Organism: Hydrogenothermaceae bacterium; assembly: GCA_015490675.1. Taxonomy (GTDB): domain Bacteria; phylum Aquificota; class Aquificia; order Aquificales; family Hydrogenothermaceae; genus Hydrogenothermus. Next base: position 250 of record WFXI01000220.1, on the reverse strand, counting down.
GTTCTCTTACATTTGGGTTAAGATGTACCGGATAGATTATCTCTACATCCTCGAAATTATTGGCTATTTCTTTTAATGCGTAACATATGTTTTCAAAAGGTTTCCCAAAACTTTCTCTCCTATGACCAGTAACTAATATAATCCTTTTTGAAAAATCTACGAAAGAAAAATAATTATAAAACTTTTCTTCTCCATACTGTTTGATAATATCTAATCCTAAGAATAAAGCATCTATTACTGTATTTCCAAC
>WFXI01000219.1 GCA_015490675.1 Hydrogenothermaceae bacterium | reverse complement strand
TTTATATCAGACTTTCTAACTTCCATTCTCATATCTGCAAAAAACTTTATAGCCCTACCACCTGTTGTCGTTTCTGGATTTCCAAACATAGTTCCAACTTTTTCTCTAACCTGATTTATTAAAATTAAAGCAGTATTGCTTTTATTAACTGCACCTTTTAGTATTCTCATTGCTTTAGACATTAATCTAGCATGAAGGCCAATATTTGAGTCTTCTATATCTCCTTCAAGCTCTGCTTTTGGAACGAGTGCAGCAACAGAATCTATTACAATAACATCAATAACACCACTTCTAACAAGAGTTTCTGCAATTTCTAAAGCCTGTTCTCCATAATCAGGTTGAGAAATAATTAAATCTTCAATATTAACTCCTATAGCCTTTGCATATTTAGGATCGAATGCATGCTCTGCATCTATAAATACAGCTTTACCACCTCTTTTTTGTGCCTCTGCAATTATATGAAGTGTCAAAGTAGTTTTTCCTGAACTTTCTGCACCAAAAATTTCAATAACCTTTCCTTTAGGGATACCTCCAACTCCTGTTGCCCTGTCTAAAGATAAAGAACCTGTAGGAATTGTTTCTATATTTCTTATAGCATCAGAAGAAAAGGTCATTACTGAGCCTTTTCCAAACTTCTTCTCAATCTGAGCTAAAGCACTTTCTAATGCTTTCTTTTTAGCTTCTATTTCATCTTGAGTAGTATTTTTCTTTTCTTTAGTAGTTGCCATTTATTTCCTCCTGTTTTATTGCTTTTGGTTTTTGTAATGTTTATCTGCAAGTTTTACTAAGAATAAAGTCATTATTGCTGACAAAACTACAAAAGACATGAGGGCTAAGTAATAGATTGTGTTATCATTCATCTTTCTTACCTCCTACATTGGCAGACACATAAAGCATATACCCTCCCATACTAGAAAAAACCATCCATAAAAATAAACCTATAAATGCATTTTTGCTAATATTTAAGTCATTAGCCACAAAGGGTTGTAATATAACAAACACAAATGAAGCTAAAGCCATATTCAAAAATAACTTACCAAACTCTTCTAATAGCTTTTGCATTTTATATTATTCTGCTTTAACAACCCTTGGAACAACAAAAAATCCATTCTCCTTTTGAGGAGCATTTGATAAAGCTTCTTCATTAGTTAAACCTTTTTGCGGAATATCTTCTCTTAATGGAGCATTTGCTTCTATTAATTCGTAAAAAGGAGGAACTTCTTCAGTATTCAATTCATTTAGCTTTTCAATAAAATCCAAAATCTGTGGTAACTGCTTAGAAAAAACTTCAATTTCTTCTTCTGTAAGCTGAATTTTTGCAAGTTTTGCAACTTTGATAACTTCCTCTTTTGTAAGCATCTAAATCCCCATTTTGCAATTTTTAAGTCTTGATTTTTAGATTAACAATCCATTGTTATATAGTCAAGAGACTTTAATAATTAAGTCTAATATGGTAAAATTTCAAGAAGTTTACTAAAAATTTGGGGTAAATTTTGGATTTTACAGGCAAAAAAGTAATAGTTACAGGTTCAACTAGAGGAATTGGAAAAACAATTGCTGTGGAATTTGCAAAAAGAGGAGCAACTGTAGTAATAACAGGAAGAAATAAAAATACTGCTGAAATTGTAGCCCAAAATATAAGAAATGAATTTAATGTTAATGCTTATGGTGTAGAGTTAGATTTTTCTAAAGATGATATTACACCAGCATTAAAGGAAATAGAAGAAAAAATAGATACCCCGGATATTCTTGTCAACAATGCAGGTTTAACAAAAGATACTTTATTTATAAGAATGAAAGATGAAGACTGGAACACTGTTTTACAGGTAAACTTAACAGGGACATTTAAAATTACACAATACTTTGCAAAAAAAATGATTAAAAAGAAGTATGGAAAAATTATAAATATTTCTTCAATTATTGGTTTCATAGGTAATGTAGGTCAGGTAAATTATGCAACATCTAAAGCTGGATTAATAGGTTTTACTAAATCTTTGGCTAAAGAACTTGCTCCTAGGAACATTAATGTAAATGCAGTAGCACCAGGATTTATTGAAACTGATATGACAAATGAGCTTCCAGCAGATATAAAAGAAAAATACCTAGAACAAATTCCTATGAAAAAATTTGGAAAACCTGAAGATGTAGCAAATGCAGTTTTATTTTTAGCTTCAGACTTAGCTAATTATATAACTGGCGAAACTATTCATATAAATGGTGGAATGTATTAAAAAAATATTTTTGATGGAGGTATAAAATGGCAAACAATATTGAAGAAAGAGTAAAGGAAATTATAGCTGACCAACTTGGAGTTTCTGTAGACCAGATTAAACCTGAATCAAAGTTTGTTGATGATTTAGGAGCAGATTCTTTAGATGTTGTAGAACTTATAATGGCTTTTGAAGAAGAGTTTGGCGTAGAAATTCCTGATGAAGACGCTGAAAAAATATCTACAGTTCAAGATGTTTTAGATTACATCAAACAAAAACAAGGATAATTTGAGGTAGCTACTTATGAGAAGGGTCGTCATTACCGGTTTAGGAGCTGTAACACCTATTGGTAATAATGTTAATGATTTTTGGAACAACCTGATAAATGGTGTTAGTGGTATAGATGTTATAAAAAGATTTGACCCTTATGCTTACAAATTACCAGTAGTTATTGCTGGTGAAGTTAAAGATTTAGATTTCACACAGTATTTAGATAAAAAAGATGCAAAAAGAATGAGTGATTTTGTTAAATTTGCAGTTATTGCTGCAAAAGAAGCAATAGCTGATTCTGGACTAGAATTAGATAAATTTGATTTAACAAGAGCAGGTGTTATAGTTGGAACCGGTATTGGCGGCCTTAGAGATATTGAAGACCAACAAACTTTACTCCTTGAAAAAGGAGCAAGAAGAGTTTCTCCTTTCTTTATTCCTTCTGGTATTTCTAATATGGCTTCTGGATATATTTCTATAGAATTTGGTTTCAAAGGACCAAACAGCTGTGTAGTTACAGCATGTGCAACAGGAACACATTCAATTGGAGATGCTTTTAAAGTTATCCAGCGTGGTGATGCAGATATTATGATAGCAGGTGGAACAGAATCAGCTATTACTCCCCTTGGTATTGCTGGATTTGCAAATATGAAAGCACTTTCTACCAGAAATGATGAACCACAGAAAGCATCAAGACCTTTTGATGCAGAGAGAAATGGTTTTGTAATGGGAGAAGGTGCAGGAATAGTTGTTTTAGAAGAACTGGAACATGCAAAGAAAAGAGGAGCAAAAATATATGCAGAAGTAGTTGGATACGGATTAACAGGAGATGCTTATCACATAACTGCACCTTGTGCTGATGCAGACGGAGCAAAAAGAGTAATATCTATGGCTTTAAATGATGCAAAATTAAATCCTGAAGATGTGGATTATGTAAATGCCCACGGAACATCAACTCCTTTAAATGATAAGGTAGAAACTTTAGCATTAAAAGAAGTATTTAAAGACCACGCTTATAAACTAAAAGTTTCATCTAACAAATCTATGATAGGGCACTTGCTTGGTGCTGCTGGTGCAGTAGAGGCAGTTGCGACTGCATTAACAATAAAAAATGGAATAATTCCTCCTACAATAAATTATGAAAATCCTGACCCTGATTGTGATTTAGACTATGTTCCAAATAAAGCTATTGAATATCCAGTTAAAGTTGCAATATCTAACTCATTTGGATTTGGAGGAACAAACGCTTGTTTAGCATTTAAAGCTTATGAAGACTAACTACAAGATTACAAAAGACTTTGAAAACCGTATAAAAAAACTAGAAGAAAAACTAGGATACAAATTTAAAAATAAATACCTACCTCTAGCAGCTATAACCCACAGCTCTTTTGTTGCTGAGTACAAAGAAAAAATCCAAGATTATGAAGTTTTAGAATTTTTAGGAGATGCTGTTATAGGATTAATTGTCAGTGAGATACTGATAAAAACCTTCCCAAATGCCAAAGAGGGAGAACTTTCAAAACTTCGCTCTGCTGTCGTAAGTGAAAGTTACCTTGCAAGATTAGCTAGAAAATTAGGACTAAATGAACTTGTTTTACTCAGTAGAGGTGAGAAAGCTCAAAGAGGTATGGAAAGAGAAACACTTCTTTGTGATGTTTTTGAAGCGGTTTTTGGTGCAATCTATATGGATAGTAATTTTTCAATAGCTCCAGCAAGAGAAGTTTTTAATAAACATTTTAAGGAATATATGATTGAATGTATAAAAAATGACGATATTCCACAGGATTATAAGTCAATATTGCAAGTTTACACCCAAAAAAATTTCAAAACAGTGCCAAAATATAAGTTAATCCACGAAGAAGGGCCAGAGCACAACAAAGAATTTACAATAGAATGTACTGTTGAAGATTTTGTAAAAACTACAGCAAAAGGAAAATCTAAAAAGGAAGCAGAAACAAAAGCAGCACAGGAAGCTTACAAAATATTAAAAGACAAAAATAAATCTAGTTAATCTTTAATTTATGAGCTTTTCCTACGAGCTGTAAAATATGTTTGTAGTTTTTATTTTCTAAATGTTTACCTAAACCATCTATAACCTTTAATGGAGAATAAGGGTCATAAAAATTTGCAGTTCCTATTTGGACAGCCAATGCTCCAGCTAAAATATGTTGAAGAGCATCTTCATAGGTAGTAATTCCACCAACACCAATTATGGGAACGGTTGTTCCAAACTTTTCAAAAACTTGATAAATCATTCTAACAGCTATTGGAAGTATAGCAGGTCCAGATAATCCACCTGTTTTTGTAGCTAAGATTGGTTCTTCTTTATTAATGTCTATTGCCATTCCAAGTAGGGTATTAATTAATACAAGACCATCTGCTTTTGCTTCTATACAGGCTTGAGCTGTTTCTGTAATATCAGTAACATTTGGACTAAGTTTTACAAGAAGCGGTTTATTTGTAACTTGTTTTAGTTTATAAACAAGATTGTAAAGAGTTTCAGGGTCAGACCCAAAAGCAATACCACCTTTTTTTACATTAGGGCAAGAAACATTAAGCTCTAAAGCGTGAACTCCATCAGCTTTATCTAAAACTTCAGCTACTTTTAAATATTCTTCCTCGTCTTCTCCAAAAACATTTGCAACAATAACAGTGTCATAATCTCTAAGCTTTGGAAGAATTTTATTGGTAAAATACTCAACTCCCGGATTTTGAAGACCTATTGAGTTAAGCATACCTGCAGGAGTTTCTACAATTCTTTGGGGAGGATTTCCTGTTCTAGGTTTGTAAGATAGACCCTTTACAACAACAGCACCAAGTTTTGAAATATCATACAAATTTTCTGCAACTTCTAAACCATAAGAGAAACATCCAGACGCAACCCAAACTGGATTTTTAAATTTTATACCCCAAAGTTCATATGAAAGAGGATTATCCAAAGGATTAACTATAGACAATTTTTCTCCTTTTAAGCTTAATATTGATATATATTATACAAAACCAACTTAAAAGTTTTATAATATAATCCCATCTTTATTACTTAAATATAAATGAGGTAATTAATCATGCCTAAAAAAAGAGGAGCAGATATAGTTGTAGATGTTCTTATAGAAGAAAAAGTTGATACAATTTTTGGACTTCCTGGCGGGGCAATAATGGAAGTTTACGATGCATTATTTAATGCCCCATTTAGAAATATATTAACAAGGCATGAGCTTGCTGCGTGTCATATGGCAGACGGATACGCAAGGGCAACTGGTAAAGTTGGAGTCGTAATGGCAACTTCTGGTCCTGGAGCTACAAATTTAGTAACTGGACTTGCAACTGCACATATGGATTCTGTTCCACTTGTTGCAATTACAGGACAGGTTCCAACCCACTATATAGGAACAGATGCTTTTCAAGAAGCAGATGTAACAGGAATTACAAGACCAGTAACAAAGCATAATTTTTTAGTTACAGATATAAAAGATTTAGCATTAATCTTAAGAGAAGCATTTTATATAGCAAGAACAGGAAGACCGGGACCTGTTTTAGTTGATATTCCTAAAGATATTACTCAACAAGTTTATGACTACAAAATGCCAACAATAAAAGATGTTGAAAATGCACTTCCAGGATATAAACCTCACTATGAAGGAAATATAGCTCAAATAAAGAAGGCAGCTAAATTAATCAGACAAGCAAAAAGACCTGTTTTATATGTAGGTGGTGGAGCTGTTGCTTCAGAAGCACAGGAAGAACTTGTTAAACTTGCAGAAATTGCAAAAATACCTGTAACTACAACATTAATGGGCAAAGGAGCTTTTCCTGAAGACCATCCACTTGCTCTTCATATGCTTGGAATGCATGGAACATACTATGCAAATATGGCTGTTTATAATGCAGACCTACTTATAGCTGTTGGAGCTAGATTTGATGATAGAGTCACAGGAAAAATTGATGAGTTTGCACCAGAAGCAAAAATAATTCATATAGATATAGACCCTGCATCAATCAGTAAAACAATTACAGTAGATGTTCCAATTGTTGGAGATGTTAAAAAAGTATTACAAAAATTAGTTAAAGAAGTTGAAAAGAAACCTATAGAATGGGAAGAAGCTAGAGATAGCTGGTTAAAATTAATAGAGAAATGGAAGATAGAACATCCTTTAACATATGATAGAAAAAGTAAAATCATTAAGCCTGAATATGTAGTTGAAGAAATTTACAATGTAACGAAAGGAGATGCAATTATTACCGCTGGTGTTGGTCAGCACCAAATGTGGGCTGCAATGTTCTATAAATATAAATTCCCTAGACAGTTTATAAATTCTGGTGGTCTTGGAACTATGGGATTTGGATTTCCTGCAGCTGTAGGAGCAAAAATTGCAAGACCAGATAAAGAAGTAATAGCAATTGAGGGAGATGGTTCATTTTTAATGAATATTCAGGATATAGCAACTGCAGTTCAATACAGAATTCCTGTTAAAGTCGCAATTCTAAATAATGAGTTTTTAGGAATGGTGAGACAATGGCAAGAATTGTTCTATGATAGTAGATATTCATCTGTTTGCTTATCTGTTCAGCCAGATTTTGTTAAATTAGCAGAAAGTTTTGGGGCTGTAGGACTTAGGGCTACAAAACCGTCTGAAGTTAGAAAAGTTTTAGAAGAAGCAATGTCTATAAATGACAGACCAGTAATTATGGACTTTGCAGTAGACAGAGAAGAAAATGTTTTACCAATGGTTCCTGCAGGAAAATCTTACAGGGAAATGATTTTACACCCTGGAGAAAAAGGTGAAGCAGAAACAATGTATTTAGTGGGGTAAGGAAATGATAGAAGAAATTAAAGCATTAAAAGTAAGACCACAGCCAAAATCTGTAGTTAGAAAGCATGTTATTGTAGTTAGAGTTCAACACAATGTTGGGGTTTTATCCCGTATAACATCTTTATTTGCAGGCAGAGGATACAACATAGAAAGTTTAACTGTAGGGAAAACTCACGAACCAAACATCGCAAGAATTACAATTATTGTTAATGGTGATGAAAGGGTTGTAGAACAAATCGTAAAGCAATTAAGAAAACTAATTGAAACTTTAAAAGTTAGGGATATAACAGATATTCCCCATATAGAAAGAGAATTAGCATTAATAAAAATTCATACAGCTGATAGTGATACAAGAGATGAAATAATGAGACTAGTGGATATTTTTAGAGCAAAAGTAGTTGATGTAGCTAAAGACTCATATACAGTAGAAATAACAGGGAAACAGGACAAAATAGATGCATTTATAAATCTTGTAAAACCTTTTGGAATAAAAGATGTATCAAGAACAGGAGTATTAGCAGTAGTTAGAGAGTCTGCCCAAGAAAAAATGAAAGAATGAAGAAGTTTATTTTTTCTTTTCTCTTTCTTTTTTCTTTATCTTTTGCAAAAGAAATATACATAGAAAAGTTAGAAATAAAAAACTTACCAGATAACTATTTAGAGATTTTTAAAAATTTTTTTAATGAAAATGTAAAACCTAAAAAAGAAAATCTATCTTTAGAAATAAAGATAAACTGGCTTTCTTATTCGTATAATATTTGCATTTTCATAAAAGAAAACAAAACTTTAAGAGAGGCTGTTTGCACAACATCCAATAATGCTGAAGAAATAAGAGACAACTTAAAAAATTTGCTAGAAGATAACAAATACATTTATTTAAATAACATTCCTGTTAAAAAGGTTAATTTAACAGTACTATCAAAAGGAAAAACAACAGAAAAAAAAGTTAAATTAATTTCTTCAAAAGGGGATTATTTAACAGATTATAAAGAGAAAATAAATTTGCCTAAAGAACCGTCTATAATGATTGGTGGAGCGACTGCTTCTGTTGATTTAATAATACTCAATGAGCTTTCTTCAACTTTTATTTTGAAGAAACTACTTAATAATTATAAAATAGATAAGATTTATATAAA
>WFXI01000218.1 GCA_015490675.1 Hydrogenothermaceae bacterium | reverse complement strand
AGGAAAAATTGAAAAAATCCCATAGAAATGAAAAGATTAACAATGCTTTAAAGCAGGCAATAAGTGAAATTATTCAGGAAGAAATTATGGAATTTTCTTCTGATAATTTTATTACAGTAATGTATGTAATAGCTTCGCCAGATTTAAACAAGGCAGATGTATATGTTTCAGCTTTAAAAGATTTAGATAGTGTTGTAGAAATGCTAAATAAAAGGGCACCATATATAAGACATTTACTAAGCAAAAAAATAAAAGGATTACGAAGACTCCCACAACTAAAATTTATTCCTGATGAATATAAACTTCTTTAGGAGAAACTTATGAAAAAGAAAATCTTAATAGGAGTAGGGGTATTATTTATATTGCTGTTAATTGTAAATTCCATAGTTTATTCAAATAAGCCCAAAATAGCTCTGATAAATATTAAAGGTGTAATTTCTGACTATAGAGAAATATTAGGCTACCTATCAACTGCTGAGAAAGATAATTCTATTAAAGCTGTTGTTATAAATGTTGACTCTCCCGGGGGAGCTGTTGGTGCATCTCAGGAAATATACAGAGCTATAGAAAGAGTCAGAGGTAAAAAACCTGTTGTGGTTTCTATGGGAAATGTAGCTGCTTCTGGTGGGTATTATGTGTCAGCACCTGCAAATGTGGTTTTTGCAAATCCTGGAACAATTACTGGAAGTATAGGAGTTATTGTTCAACATATGGATTTAACAAAGGTTATGGATAAAATAGGGGTAAAAATAGAAAATATAAAAAGCGGTAAAAATAAAGATATTCTGTATCCAAACAATAAACTAACCCCCCAGCAGAAAAAGTTAATAAAAGATACAGTTTTAGATGTTTATAATCAATTTGTAGATGCAATTGTCAAATATAGAAAAATTTCTAAAGAGGAATTATTAAAAGTAGCAGATGGAAGAATTTTTTCTGGAAAGCAGGCACAAAAGCTAGGACTTGTAGATAAAATAGGAAATCTACAAGATGCAATAGATGAGGCAAGAAAATTGATTGGGAAAGAAGGAAAACAGGCTGTAGTAGTTCCTTTTAAAAAGCAAAAGCCTCTTTTAGAAAAACTACTTGGAGCAAAAATAAGTTTAGATAGCTTTTTATCATATTCTGGTATCTATTATCTGATGAAGTTCTGATAAAAGTCATACCCATAAAGACTGCTTGAGATAAGATTATATACAAAACTTTTTTGGAGGTATTTTAAAATGCAAACATCTGAAAACATTGTAACAGTAACAGAAACTGCTGTAGCAGAAATCAAAAAAATTGCACAAGAGCAAGGAATTGAAAATCCTATTCTTAGAATAAGAGTTGTTCCTGGTGGATGTTCTGGATTCCAATATGCAATGGGATTTGATGAAGAAGTAGGTGAAAACGACGCAGTAACAGAGGTTGACGGCGTTAAAGTTGTAATAGATGAGTTTTCTGCTCCATATATGAAAGGTGCTGTTATTGACTATGTAACAGACTTTATGGGTGGTGGATTTACAATTAAAAATCCTAATGCTACTGGCTCTTGCGGTTGTGGTAGCTCATTCTCTTGCGGTTAATAAATTTAGCCCTTGCCTTTTTAGGTGAGGGCTTTTATTATTCTTCACCAAGTAAAATTAGCTCTTTGCAAGCTTTATCTTTACTGAAAAGTAGATTAATTTTCTCTTTTTTTCCTTTAGAGTCTTTATAAATTACCTCAAAATATCCCCTTTTAACAGCAATAGATATAATTTCTTTAACATCAAATTTTTTTCCTAATATTTGTTTAGCCTCATAAGGGTATAAAGAATGGCAGGATGCACAGTCACCTACACAACCTTCTATAACTGTAGGCTGTGTTAAAGGTGTATTTGTTGAACTTTCAAAAGAATGATTAGGAAAAGCAAAAGCAGTTGCACAGAAAGCAACTGCAAAAGCTATATATCTAATCATAGTATTATTTCCTTCGCTTTCATTATTTCTGGAATTTGAGATATTTCTTCTAATATATCCTTATTTAATTTATCATCAAGTTCTAAGGCTCCAAGTGCTATACTTCCTTTTTCTATTCTTCCAAGTCTAAATCCTGCAATATTAATGTTGTGTTTAGCTAAAACTTCTCCAACTTTTGCAATAACTCCTGGAACATCTTTATTCTCAAATATTAAAATTACCCCTTGAGGTTCTATATCTATCCAGTAGTTATCAATAAGCATTATTCTAGGCATTGTTCCATAAAATGCAGTTCCGCCAATAACTCTTTCTTCTGTATCATTTTTAGCAGTAATTTTTATAAAATCTTTAAAGTTTTCACCTTCTTCTTTTGTTAATTTACTTACCTTTATACCTCTTTCTTTAGCTAAATATGGTGCATTTATAATGTTTACATCTCTTTCTAAAATTGGAGATAAAAATCCTTTTAATACATAGGCAGTAATTGGGTCTATATGTTCTTTAATATCTCCTCTTACTTCTACAGTAATCTCTTTAAAGTGAGCTCCTGCATACTGGGTTAAAAAACTTCCCATTTTTTCTGCAAGTTCTAAAAATGCTTTTATAGATGCCATTCCTTCTGTAATAGTAAATGGAGCATTTACAGCTGCATCAACAAATTTTCCTTTTAATGCATTAATTACCTGTTGTGCTATTTTTATAGCAACTTTATCCTGAGATTCATATGTATTTGCCCCTATATGGGGAGATAAACTAATATTTGGAAATTCAAATAATCTTCTTATTCTGTCATCTGGAGGCTCTTTGGAAAATACATCAAGTCCGATTCCAGCAAATTTTCCTTTTTTCATATATTCATACATAGCATCTTCATCAACAATTCCGCCTCTAGCAGCATTTATGAAGTAGATACCATCTTTCATCATCTCAAATTCTCTAGCACCAATCATTCCTTTTGTTTCTTCTGTTAAAGGACAGTGTAGTGTAATTATGTCAGACCTTTTTACAAGTTCATCTAAAGTATCGACAAGTTCAACTCCAAGCCTGTCTCCTTTTTCTCTAGGAATGTAAGGGTCATAAGCTATTACAGTAGCTCCTGCTGCCTTACATCTAATTGCAACTTGAGACCCAACATTTCCAAGACCTACAATACCAACTACCTTTCCATCTAATTCTTCACCCATAAATTTTTTTCTATTCCAGTTTCCTTTAAGCATATCTTCGTGGGCAAGGTGTAATCTTCTTAAAACTGTATAAAGATGAGCCATTGCAATTTCGGCAGCACCAATAGTATTTGCACCAGGAGTATTTACAACCAATATTCCTCTTTTAGAACATTCTTCTAAATCAACATTATCAACTCCAACACCTGCTCTACCAACAACTTTTAAATTTGTAGCCCTTTCTAATAATTCTTTATTAACAGGTGTTCTACTTCTTGTAATTATTGCATCATATTCGCCAACAATTTCTAAAAGTTCTTCCCATTTGATTTCAGGTTGATAATCTACTTCAATATCTTCTTCTTTGTTTAAAATATCTATTCCTTTTGTAGAAATAGGGTCTGTAATTAAAACTTTAAACAATTTAAGACCTCCAGTCCTTTTTTAGAATAAAATTATACTGCAAATTATGCTTTAGTTTTTATGAAAAAATTATGGTTTCTATGATATCCAGTATTTTTTCCAGTTGCTCGTCTGGAAGTTTAGCTTTAAAAGAAACATTCCTTGCTCTGTAATCAATACTTTTAAGCTGGTCTATAAGGGCACAACCTTTTATTTTTCCAATTTTTACTGGAATTTGTGTTGGATAGCCTTTACATTTTGAAGAAATAGGAATAGCAAAACACATTTTTGTCCTTTTATTAAAAACATAATGGCTAACTACTACAGCATATCTATTTCCTTTTTGCTCATGACCTATAGAAGGGTCAAAATTAAGATGTATTATATCTCCCTTATCAGGAATATAATCTACCATATTTCCTTACCAGATTTTCCCCATTCAAATTCAGTATTATCTTTGTAATCTTCTTTGAAAAGTTTATTTATATCAATTTTAGGTTTTCTTCTCTTTTTTTGAGGAATAATAACAAGTTTTCCATCTTCTATCTTTATATCAACTTTCTCTCCAACCTTCAGACCTAATTCATCAAGATACTTTTTAGGTATTCTTATACCTTGTGAATTACCCCATTTTGTTATTGTAATCATTATCAATTCCTCAAACAATTTATGTATATACAAATATATCCTCAAAAATATAAACTTTCAAACTAAAATTTAACTTATAATTTATAGAAAAAACAAAATCAAACGGAGAAAACTTTGGATATAAAAGCAATTTACAAAAATATGTGTCCTAACTGTGGAAGGGATATAGATGCAGAAAGGCTATATAAAGGTCTTCTTTGCAAAGAATGTTTGCCAGAAGAAGTAAACCATAATGAAGTTTGTGAGATTGTTGAGTATGGAGAATATGAGAAAGTTTGTAATACAAACAAAGAAGTAGAAAATTTCAAAAAGTTTTTCAAGCAAATTATAAAAAATGATTTATGGTCTATTCAAGAAACCTGGGCAAAAAGGTTTTTTCTTGGAGTTTCCCATGCACTCCTTGCACCAACAGGAATAGGGAAAACAACTTTTGGATTAACTTTAGCTAGATATTTAGTAGAAAAGAAAAAGCAAAAAGTTTATCTAATTTTCCCAACTCAAATTTTAGTTAATCAAGCTTACGATAGATTAGTTAATTATGGAGTAAAAGAAGAAAATATTCTTGCTTACAGCTCAAAATTTGCAAAATCAAAGAAAAAACAGGAAGAGTTAAAAAATAGAATTTCCAATGGCGATTTTGATATTTTATTAACCACAGTTATGTTTTTATACAAAAACATAGATATTATTCCTAAAGGTAAATTTAGCCTTATTTTTATAGACGATGTTGATAGTATTTTAAAGAGTGCTAAAAATATTGATAAAGTCTTAATGCTTTTAGGTTTTTCTCAAGAAGATATAGAAAAAACTTTAGAGTTTACAAAATACAAAGCAAAACTATTTAGGTCTAATAATCTGTCAGACAAACAACTAGAAGAGTTTAATAAATTTCAAGAAGAAATTTTAAAAATTTCCCAAAAAAGGAAAGGAACTTTAATTGTTTCATCTGCAACATCAAATCCTCGTTCAAGAAGGGTTTTACTATTTAGAGAGCTTCTTGGATTTGAAGTCGGAAGACCATCTTTAACATTTAGAAATATTGTTGATACTTATGACAAACCTGAAAATATATGGAAAAAGTCTATTGAAGAAATAAAGAAACTTGGAAATGGTGGATTAGTATTTTTATCTTCATCTGAAACTAAAGAAAGATTAGAAGAGTATTTACAGTTTTTAAAACAAAATGGTATAAATGCACTTCATTACGAAGAATTTTTAGATAATGTAGAAGATTATAAAGCTGGAAAATATCCTGTTGCCGTTGGATTTGCAAGTTACAGAAATCCATTAGCAAGGGGAGTAGATTTACCAGATACAATTAGATATGCACTTTTTGTGGGAGTTCCAAAACTTGAGTTTAACATATCTATAGAAGAAAAGTTTTCTCACCTGTATTACTTCTTACTTATGGTTGTCCCATTTTTATTTAGAAAAAAATTAATAGACCAAAATACTCAACTAAAGCTTTATAGATATATTAATTTCCTAAAAGTTTATGGGTTTTTTGATTTTGAAAAGTTACCACAGGACAAACAAAACAAACTTTTAGAGATAAAAGATTTTGTTTTACAGCTTTTAAATAATAAAGAAATATATGAAGCTATTAAAAACTCTCCAGAAATTACGCTTAAAGAAGAGAATGGAAACTTTATATTAACAACAGCAGATATTACTGGATACATACAGGCTTCAGGGAGGACTTCAAGATTATATGCAGGAGGCTTAACAAAGGGACTTTCTTATGTTTTAGTAGATGATGAAAAGGCATTTTATTCTCTTCAAAAGAAAGTTAAATGGTTTAATGAAGATATAGAGTTTATCCCTGTATCAGATGTCAATTTAGAGCAAGTTTTAAAAGAAATAGATAAAGACAGAGAAAAAGTTAAAAAAGTTTTAAAAGGTGAAAAAATAGATGAAGAAAAACAAAGCTTCAAGACAACCCTTGTAATAGTTGAATCACCAAACAAAGCAAGAACAATTTCTAACTTCTTTGGAAAACCTTTAAGAAGAAAATTAAAAAAAGTAGATGCTTATGAAATAGCTGTAGGGGAAAGATTTTTAACAATAGTAGCAAGTAAAGGACATGTATTTGATTTAAATAAAGAAGATGGATATTACGGAGTTTTAAAAGAAAATAATTATTTTGTGCCTATTTTTGAAACAATAGAAGATAATAACCAATCTAAAAAAGAAGTTATAGAAAGTATAAGAGAGTTAGATATAGAAGTAGAAGAAGTAATTGTCGCAACAGACCCAGATACAGAAGGAGAAAAGATAGCATTTGATTTATATTTAAACTCTAAACCTTATAACCTAAATGTAAAAAGAGCAGAATTTCATGAAATTACAAGAAGAGCATTTTTAGAAGCTTTAAAACAATTAAGAGATATAGACAAAAATTTAGTTAAAGCTCAGCTCGTTAGAAGAATTGCAGATAGATGGATAGGTTTTACAATCTCTAAATTTATCCAAAAAAAATTAGGTAAAAACTGGCTATCTGCTGGAAGAGTCCAAACTCCTGTTCTAGAATGGATAGTAAAAAGAGCTGAAGAAGCAAAGAAGAAACTTGCAGTAGTTAGAGTATTTATAAATAACATTCCAGTAGAGTTTACATTTGATGATAAAAAACAAGCAAAAAGATTTTTTAATAGTCTGCAATATGTTTTTGTCAAAAAATTATCATCAGAAGAAGAAACTCTATTTGAAAAACCTTTCTCAACAGACCAGATGCTAAAAGCTTCTGCACATAAGCTTAAATTTTCACCCCAAGAAACAATGAGTTTAGCTCAAGATTTATTTGAAGCAGGGCTGATTACTTACCATAGAACAGATAGTATTAGGGTATCACCTGTAGGAGTCTCTGTTGCAAAAGAGTATATAGCAGAAAATTTTGGAGAAGAATTTTTTAAACCAAGAACCTTTTCAAATTTTGAAGGGGCTCACGAATGTATTAGACCAACAAAACCAAATGATGTTAATGATTTAAAATCATTAATTTTTACTATGAACCTAACAGGAATAACAGAAAAACATTTAAAACTTTACGATATAATCTTTAAACAGTTTATAGCTTCTCAAATGAAAGAAATAGTTGTAGAAAAAACAACTTACGAAATAAAAGCATTTGATAAATCAGTTGAAGAAAGTTTAATTACCAAAATATTAGAAGAAGGATTTAACAAAGTTTTACCAGTAAAAACCTATGAAATTCCTGAAGGAAAAATAGATATTACAAATAACAAATCTTACTACCTAAAACCAAAAATGCCTTACTACACTTACGAAGAAGTTATACAAGATATGAAAGAAAAAGGTATAGGAAGACCTTCAACATATGCTATAACAATAGAAAAGCTACTGGAAAGAAAATATATAATAGAAAAAAACAGATATTTACTACCAACAAAACTAGGTATTGAAGTTTTAAGTATAATAAAAGAAAAAGAGGAATTTTACAGATTTGTTAATGAAAACTATACAAAAGAACTTGAAGAAACTATGGACAAAATAGAAAAAAATAACGAAGATTATATTAATGCTTTAGAAAAACTTTTTGAAGATGT
>WFXI01000217.1 GCA_015490675.1 Hydrogenothermaceae bacterium | reverse complement strand
CTTCATGCAGATGTTCATCTAACGAAAGGTATGCTTTGTCAAGATTGTCATACTACAAATGATGTCCATAGTGACGGAACTTTAGTTGGTACAAACTTGGCTGCAGTAGAAATAGAGTGTGAAGATTGTCACGGAACACCAAAGAAATACCCTTGGGAGCTTCCATTAGGCTATGGAGATGAACTAGATGGGAATGTTCCAAAACAGGGAAAACCTAGAGGAGTAGTTTTTAAACTTTTAGACTATATGAAAAAAGGTACAGTATATCCTGCAGAAGATGGTTATTTATTAACTGCTAGGGGAAATCCTTTTGGAAATGTTGTTAGAAAAGGAGATAAAGTTATAGTTCATACTGCTGGAGGGAAAGATATAGAATTAACACCTCTTAAGAAACTTGTTGAGGAAGGTAAGCTCAATGACGAAGCTATGGTTGCTATGGTTCATATAGAAGCACATATAAATAAAATGGAATGCTACACTTGCCACGCTACATGGGCACCTCAATGTTATGGTTGCCATATTAAGATAGACTATTCAAAAGGTGAAAAACATCCAGACTGGCTTGCAATGGGACATGCCCATGATGAAAATGGACTTACAGCAGATGCAAGAAAAGAATATGAAAAATATGCAATAGAAGGAAAAATAACAGAAAGTAGAAGCTATTTAAGATGGGAAAATCCACCGTTAGCAGTAAATGGAGAACATAGGATTTCTCCAGCTATGCCAGGTTGTCAAACTACTGTAACAGTTATAGGAAAAGATGGAAAAGTATTGTTAAAAAATCACATATTTAAAATTCCAAATGTAGAAGGAGCAGGTAAAGAAGGACAATTAGCAATAGATATATCACCAGTTCATCCTCACACAGTTCAAAAAGAAGCAAGGAAATGCGAAAGTTGTCACACAAAACCAGTTTCTATGGGATATGGAATAGAAGAGGGAAAAATATACGCAGATCCATCAAAACCTTACATAGTAGATTTAACAACAGCAGATGGTAGAGTAATACCTTCTATTTTCCAAAAACAAACAAATGCGATACCAAACTTAAAATATGACTGGTCTAGATTTGTATCTGAAACAGGAAAGCAGCTTCAGACAGTAGGTCATCATTTTTCTGCATCTAGACCTTTAAATAATGAAGAAAGGGCAAAACTTGACAGAAGAGGAGTATGCCTTTCCTGCCACCAAGAAATACCAAAACAAGATTTAGCAGTTAGCTTACTAACTCACGTAAAAGAAACAGCAGGAATAAAAATAGATAAAGAAACCCACAATAGCATATTACATAAACTCCTCTTAATAGGTGCCTGGACTCAGGTAGGTGGAGTTATATTATTTGTGGGCATTGTTGGTGGGGCTATTTATTGGTTTAGAAGGAGAAAATAAATCCATGGCGGAGAGGGAGGGATTTGAACCCTCGGAGGGAGGAAAACTCCCTCAACTCCTTAGCAGGGAGCCGCCTTCGACCGCTCGGCCACCTCTCCAAGAGAGTTTATATATTATATACTAATTGGTAAAAAATTCAAAAAGGAGTGAAAGTTGTTCAATAAAAAGATTTTATATGCGATAACAGATGAAAATCTCTTAAAGGAAAATTTTGTTGAAAAAGTTGAAAAAGCCTTAAAATCTGGTGTTGATATTATCCAGTATAGAGCAAAAAAGAAAGATGCAAAAGATATGATTGAAGAAGCAATAATGTTAAAAAAGTTGTGCGTTAAATATAATGTGCCTCTAATAATAAACGATAGAGTTGATGTAGCTTTGGCTATAGATGCAGATGGTGTTCATGTTGGACAGGAAGATATACCTGTTTTATATGTTAGAAAAATGGTGGGAAATAATAAAATAGTTGGACTTTCTACTAAAAACCTAAGACAGGTAGAAGAAGCAAATAAATTACCAGTTGATTACATAGGATTTGGCTCTATTTTCCCAACTAATACAAAAGAAGATGCGAAAGTTGCAGGACTGGAGAACTTAAAAGAAGCTGTAAAAATTTCTTTACAACCAGTTGTAGCAATCGGAGGTATAAAAGAAAATAATATAGAAGAAGTTCTAAAAACAGGATGTGATGGAGTTGCTGTAGTTTCAGCAATATTTGCAGGAGAAAATACAGAAGAAAAAACTAAATCTCTAAAAGAAAGGATAAGAAATTTTTAACCTTCTTTTTCTTCCTCTTTTGTTCCATAATACTTTTTCATTCTTTCATCTTCTTGAGCATGTTTTTTCATATATCTAAAGACCCATATTAAAATTCCTATTAATATAGACCAGCCAATAAAATGTATAATTCCTTGCATAGCTGTGTATTTACCTTCGTCCATATTAACATTTCCAATAAAAGGCTCCATAGCCCATATAACTATTTGAAGTAGGTATTCCATTTTATCCATAAGCATTACCTTCTGTGATACTTATCATACCTTTAATTCTTAAATTATTTATTCTATTTTACAATAAAAGAAACACAAAAAATAAAAAACTAGGAGGTTTTAATGGCTCTGCAAGGCGTAATGGATGCCTTAAAAAAGGCAAAATTAGATGAAATTGGTATAGCTTTTTCACTGGCTGATATTATGAGAGATATTCAGATAAATGGAACAGATGTTAAATTAGTTTTATTTTCTCCAAGTGAAAAATACTATGATTTTTTAAGAGAAAAAGCAACAAATGTTTTAAAAGAAATAGGAGCAACTTCTGTAGAAGTAGAATTTACAGACCAACCTCCTGCACAAAGACAGCAACAGCCACCACAACCTCCACCACAAATGAACCCATTTGAACAAAGAAGAAGAATTCCTAAAGTAAAGAAAGCAATAGCTGTTTCTTCTGGTAAAGGTGGTGTTGGTAAATCTACTGTAGCAGTAAACTTAGCAGCTACTTTAAAACAGATGGGATACAATGTTGGATACTTGGATGCAGATATGTATGGACCATCAGGACCTACAATGCTTGGAGCAAAAGATAAAACAGTAACAGCAAAAAGAACAGAGCAAGGAGAAATATTAATAGCTCCTGAAGCTCATGGAATAAAGTTTATGTCAATTGGTTTAATGCTTCCTTCTGATGATACTCCAGTAATATGGAGAGGACCTGTTTTATTTAAAGCTCTAAATCAATTCTTATTTGATGTAGACTGGGGAGATGAAGAATTAGACTTTTTAGTAATAGATTTACCTCCAGGAACTGGAGATGTTCAAATTACTTTAGGACAGGTTGCAGAGATTGATGGAGCTGTAATTGTTACAACTCCTCAAGATGTAGCTCTAATAGATGTGAAAAAAGGAATTCAAATGTTTAATGAAGTTCAAATTCCTGTTTTAGGAATAGTTGAAAATATGAGTTATTTTGTTTGCCCTGAAACGGGAAAAGCATATGAAATATTTGGAAAAAGTAAAACAGAAGAAATCGCAAAACAATACCACACAACTTTACTTGGTAGAATACCAATAGAACCAAAAGTTGCAGAATTTTCAGATTTAGGAATTCCAATAGTAATTGCAAAACCTGACTCTGATTCTGCAAAAGCATTTAGAGAAATTGCAGAGAATATGATTAAACAATTAAGCACTCAATAAGGAGGTTAAGATAAGATGATAGAAACAAGAGGAATAGTATATGTAGACCACTTAGCAACAACACCTGTTCCAGAAGAAATTGTAGAGGTTATGAAACCTTACTTTACAGAAAAATTTGGAAACCCAACTTCTTTACATAAACTTGGTGTAGAAGCTAAAAAAGCTATCAATAAAGCTAGAGAGCAAGTTGCAGAGCTATTAAATGTTGGAAATCCTGAAGAAATAGTTTATACATCTGGAGCAATTGAAGCTAATAACCTTGCTATAAAAGGTTTTGCAAAAGCACCAGGTATAACAAGAAGAGGAAAACATATAGTAGTATCTGCAATAGAACACCACTCAATTTTACACTCTTGCAAAACATTAGAAAAAGAAGGTTTTGAAATTACTTATATTCAGCCAGATGAATATGGAATTATCACTCCTGAACAGGTAGCTGAGGCTGTAAGGGAAGATACTATCCTAGTTTCAATAGGTTTTGCAAATAGAGAAATTGGAACAGTTCAAGATATGCCTGCATTAGTTGCAGCAGCTAAAGAGAAAAATCCGAGAGTAGTTTTCCACTCAGATATAGCTCCTGCAGTTGGTCATATGCCTGTTAATGTAGAAGAATGGGGACTTGATATGGCATCTTTCACAGGTCACTATTTTTACGCTCCAAAAGGAGTAGGTGGATTATATGTTAAAAAAGGTGTTAGATTAAAACCTTTAATTGAAGGTGGTATTCAAGAAGGTGGTAAAAGAGCAGGAACAGAGCCAGTGCCATTGATTGTTGGAATGGGTGCTGCAGCTGAGCTTGCTATTAAGGAAATGGATGATAGAGTAAATAGATTAAAAGCATTAAGAGATAAACTCAAAAAAGGAATAGAAGAAAAAATACCTTATATTAAGTTTACAGGACACCCAGAAAAAAGGCTTCCAAACCATCTTTCATTAATAGTTATGTATATTGAAGGTGAAGCTATGCTTCTAATGCTTGATATAAAGAAAACATTTACAGCATCAGGTTCTGCTTGCGTATCTTATGCTCTAAAGCAATCTCACGTTTTGGCAGCAGTTGGAATTGGTGCTGAGGAATCTAATGGTTCAATAGTATTCTCTCTTGGTAGAGAAAATACAGAAAAGGATATAGATTACATTATAGAAGAATATCCAAAAGTTATACAAAGACTTAGAGAAATTTCTCCATTTGGCCCTGAAAACTGGGATCAGTTTGTCAAAAAAGCAGACAAATTCAAAAAAGTTAGCAACTAACTATAAGGGGAATTTTTCCCCTTTTTCTATTTTTATTTTTCCATCTTGAACGAATATTTTTAAAATAGAAAACATATCCAAGTAGAAAAGTTTTTTTGTATTATCAAATTTTATTTCTGTAATATAAATTTTTGTTTCAAAAAAAGGCTTAAAAAAATCTTCAATTAAATCTATTTTTTTCTTTATTTTATAAGTAGTATCCTGTACTATTTCAGGAAATTCAAACTTTATTTTATTTTCGCATAGTTTACTATCGTATGATGAATATAATCTACATATCATTGGTCTATAGTGATAAACTACACATCTACTATCTTCTAATAAAGGACAAGGAGTATAATATTTCACCTTTTCTTTCTTGAAAGAATTTAGTTTTCTATAAATCTCTTCCCTTTTTGTAAAGGGTAATAAATTAAGACCATCTATTAAAATTAGGATTTCAGGTAAAGTAGCATTAACTTTCCATCCTAGACAACAATAATAACAGCCTTCTTTGCAGTCAAATTTTTCCTTTTTTAAACTACTTTCAATTAGATTATAGATATCAATTTGGAAATCCAATATCTCATTTAATATTTCTTTATCCTGATAAAAATAAGCACATACTTCTAAAAGTTTTTCTATCATATGGTTTCTATGTAGTTTAAAATTTTTGTATAGATATAACTCTTTATTAGCTCTTCATACTCTTTTTTTGATAAGCCTTTTTTATCTATATTTGAAACTGCCTCGTTTATTAGTTTTTCCTTTTCTTCTTTTAGCATATTCTTCCATATATATGAAACAATAAAGTTTTCTTTTTCAATGTCTGTTTTTAAATTATTAAATTTTTCTGCAGGAATATTAAAAACTCCTAAGATTTTTTTCCATTTTTCATCTATATTTTCATCTTTTTCATACCTATTTTCCTGTAATAATTTATCTATAAGTATTAAGGAAAACTTCTTTTTTTTCCTTTCTGGAAATTTAACAATTTCCTTTTTTATTGTTTCTTTAATTAAATCTAAAGGTATATCTTGTTTATACCAATTTTTTATTAGGTCTAACTCTTTAGGTGATAAAAATGAAAAAACACCTTTTTGCTTTAAATAGAAATCCTCTATTTCTTTTAAATACTCTTCAAATTTTAATTTCATCTTCGTTAATTTTTACGCCAATAACAGATATACCTAATTTATCCGCCTTTTTTATAAAAGCTTCTTTATTAACAAGATAAGTTTTTCCTGCTTCAACTGCTAGGACTTTTGCTTTAGCCTTTTTCATACTTTCTAAAGTTTTTTCACCAATAACAGGAACATCGTATCTCATATCTTGATTTTTTCTTGCACATTTACAAACAACCAATTCTTCACCGCCTAATTTTCCAGCTCTTTCTATACATTTATCAGTTCCTTCAATTCCCTCTACAGCTATAACTATCTGGTCTTTAACAACTACAGTTTGCCCTATATCAAGCTGAGCAATCTGTTTAGCTATTTTTATTCCAAAATCTACATCTTTTTTATATTTTTCCTCTAAAGGAATATTATTTAATAATCCTTCATTTACAAGCAGTGAACCTAAATATGGAGTAGGGTCTAAGGCTTTAAATCCTTCAGATTCTAGCTCGTTTATAACACCTTCTAAAATTGTTTTAGCTTTTTTATCTTTTAGCTTTGCTAAAAACTCTTTTGCTCTCTTATCTAATTTAAAAAATGAAAATATTAAAAGATAATGTTCTATTTTTCCAAGCATTACAAAATGGGTGACTTTTTCTTTATGCATTAAGTCTATTAATTTTTGGGCTTCACCAAAATTTATCCAGTAAGTTTTACCGTATTTTTCTATTTGTTTATCTGTTATTGATTTTATAGCAAATATTACAAGTTCTTTAGAATTAGATTTTACAGATTTTGCAAATTCTATTGGAAGGTCTGATTTTCCAGCAATAAGACCAATTTTCATATTGATTTTTTCTTATTGATATCTGGGGTAATTCCCCTTTTACTTTCTTTAAGAAAGTCTATTAGCTTTAACAACTCTGGAATATGAGGAAGTTTTTCAAGAGCCTCTTGAATACCTTCTTCTATTCTTGCAGATTTTATAAAAATTATTTTGTATGCTTCTTTTAAAACTCTAATAGTTTCACTGCTAAAACCATTTCTTTTTAAACCTACAAGATTTAATCCATATAACCTTGCATGATTTTTAGAAGCCCTTGTGAAAGGAGGTATATCTTTATCCACAGCTGAAGCCCCACCTACCATTGCATAATCGCCAATCCTACAAAATTGATGGATTGGTGTTAACCCTCCAATAAAAACATAATCCCCAATTTTAACATGTCCTGCCAATGTTACAGCATTTGCTAAAATTGTGTTTTTGCCTACTTTACAATCATGAGCTATATGTACATATGCCATTAAATATGAGTTTTCACCGATGTGAGTTATACCATCATCAAATTTTGTTCCCCTGTGAATTGTACAGTATTCTCTAATAGTTACATTATCATCAATGTAAACATAGCTTTCTTCACCTTCAAATCCTAAATGTTGAGGGATATTTCCAATAATTGCACCCTCAAAAATTTGACAATTAGAACCAATTTTAGTGAAATCCTTGATTTTTACATTAGATGAAATCTTGGTGTTATCTCCAATTTCTACATTGTCTTCAATAATAGAAAAGGGGCCAATTTCAACATTGACCCCAAGTTTTGCTTTATCTGAAACAATAGCAGTCGGATGTATTTTAACTGACAACTAAAACCTCTTATACTAAAAGGCTTTTGAGAACCTCTTTTGGTTGAACACCAACTTTAGTATCAACTACCTGTCCATTTTTGAAAACCATAATTGTAGGAATAGCTCTAATACCATATTTCATTGCAATGTTTGGATTCTCATCTGTATTGAGCTTGCACACTTTAGCTTTACCTTCAAGTTCTTCTGCAAGCTCTTCTATGATAGGAGCTATTAATCTACAAGGTCCACACCAAGGTGCCCAAAAATCTACTAAAACAGGAACATCAGAGTTTAAAACCTCCTGCTCCCAGTTTTGTTCGTTTAATTCGCAAACTTTACCTGCCATCTTTATTCCTCCTCTACTAGTAGCTTATAAATTTTTAATGCTTTTTTATTTTTAATATAATAGCACACAATTGAACCTTCACGCTTATAACCTAGGATGCCTTTATTTCTTAGAACAGACAAATGCTGAGATACATTTGGTTGTGGTAAATCTAAAGCTTCCCAGATATGCTTAACACATTTTTTCCCACTACTTAAAAATCCTATTATTTTCAGCCTGCTAGGATGGGCTAAGGCTTTTAATAGTTCTGCATTATCATCTAACCATTCTTCATCTTTCCAGTGGTCTGTATCTACAATTTCTTCTGTTATTTGCTTTTCTTTTTCCATTGTCTTCACCTTCCTAATTACCATATTAGAATATAACTAAATTATATTATAGGTATATATTATATAAATTGCAACTGTTAGAATATTAGCAACTTTGAATAATATAGAAAAAGGGAAAGGAGAGACCCTCCCACAAAAGTATTATTAATTTTTATACATTTGCTGTTATTTTATCAACTATTTCTTTTGTTGAAACTACATGTTTATGTAATCCTAATTCTTTAGGGTTCATTCCTAATGCAAGTCCTATCATTTGAGGTAAATGTAGTATTGGCATTCCTATATTAGCACCTATTCTCTCTTCTGCCTCTTCTTGCATTGCATCTAGTTGTGTATGGCATAAAGGACAAGGAGTTACCATAAAGTCTGCTTTTTCTTCTTTTGCTGCCTGTGTATCCATTGCAGTCAATCTAAGGGTAACTTCAGATTCAGCTGACCAGAAAGAGTGGAAACCACAGCACGCAAGTCTAGCTTCGTGGTCTTTTGGATTTCCACCAAGTGCTTCAATTAACATTTCAATAGATTTTGGATTATCTGGGTCTTCATACCCAATTAGATATACAGGTCTTATAATATGACAACCATAAAATGGAGCTATATTAAAGTCTTTTAATGGTCTTACAACCATTTCTTTCAATTTATCTAGCCCTACTCCATCTATCACTTCCCATAAGAAATGGGTGACCTCAGATGTTCCTTTGTACTCCAATCCTGCTTCTTTTAAAACTTCATTTACCTCTTTCTTTAGCTCTGGGTCGTTGTCAAGCTTAAACTTAGTATCTCTAAGCATAACTGTACATGTATTACAGATTGTAAGTAAATCTAATCCAAGTTCCTCTGCTAATGCTAAGTTCCTTGCATTTATTGTTAAAGCTAAAAATTCATCTTTTTCCTGAACTGCCCCTGCTCCACAGCAAGTAGCCGCTTCAAGCTCTATAAGTTCCATACCAAGCTTTTCAGCAACTAGCTTTGTAGAATCATAAAGCTCAGGAGCTACACCTTTAGCGGAACACCCTGTATAAAAAGCATATTTTAATTTAGACATTATTCATTACCTCCTTTGTCTAAAAAGTTAGCTCTCTTAGCTGTTTTTCTTTTATCTTCATAAACAACTCCAAGAATTTGAGGAATTCTAATTTGAACCTGTTTTCCTTTTTCTTTTGCTTTTTCATATATTTTTTCTACTTCTTCGTGTCTTTTTACTTTATGTCCACCAAAGAAATCTGCAATATTAACTTTTCCTTTGAAGAACATTTTTATACCAAATGGAGCTCTTTTTGCTGCTCCAAGAAGACCTTCCTGTCTCATAGGGAGAAGCATTTCATTTAGTAAACCTCTTTCTTTAATATCTTCTTCAAAAATCTCTGCGTGTTTTTCCCCAGGAGTTTTGTATCCTTCTTCTGCTGCTATTATTCTAAGCCTTATAATACTTTCATATGGTTGAACTTCTTTAGGACAGTTTGTTGTACACTGCCAGCATCTTACACACCATTCTAAATTAAAGTGGTCTAAAACTGCTTCAAGTCTTTCTCTTCTTGCACCATCTCTGCTATCTGCTGCAAATCTATAAGCTTTAGCAAGAACAAAAGGAGATAAGTATTCTTCATTCGCTTTTAATGCATTACATTCAGAAACACAAGATGCACATAAAATACAGTCAGAAGCAAAGTCTATTTTATGGTGTTCATAAGGAGATTGTCTGTATTCTGTTCCATCTGCTGGAGGTGGCTCTTTAGGAATAAACCAAGGCTTGATTTTTTTGAATTTTTCAAGGAGATAATCAAAGTCAAATATAAGGTCTTTTAATGGTTTTACATTTCCTATAGGTTCTACTGTAATTGTATCTGTATTGTATTTTTCAAGAATCTTAGTTACCTGCTCTTTACACGCTAAAGTTGCATGTCCATTAATTCTCATAGAACACGAACCACAAATAGCAGCCCTACAATTATATCTAAAAGATATTGTTGGGTCTTGTTCTTCTTTTGCTTTGAATAAAGCAGCTAGAACTGTCATTCCCTTTTCTACAGGAAGAGTATACTCTTGATAGTAGCCTTCAGAGTCTTTAGTAGGGTCATACCTAAAAACTCTTAGCTTAAATGTTTCCATTATTCTCACCTCAATGTTATTTCATTAGGTTTTCAAGAAT
>WFXI01000216.1 GCA_015490675.1 Hydrogenothermaceae bacterium | reverse complement strand
GCTTCTTTGCTTTAAAAAGGCAGTAAATATCACTTTTGGTTTACCGTTCATAAGAGTATCACCTGACCACGGTACAGGATATGACATAGCTGGGAAATTAATAGCTGATCCATCATCGTTTATAGAGTCTGTAAAATTAGCAAGTAGATTATTAACTTAAAAACAATCAGTTTTTCCTTTTAAAATCTTTCCAGCTCTATATTTATGTCTACAAAAAGCAAGTCCTAAAAATATCATATAAACTATAGCAGACCAAAAAGAAAGTATATTTACACCTACATAAAACATAGGAAAGTAAACTAAAATAACTACAGGAGCAAAAATTAATAAACATTTAAAAAAACAATGAAACCTATCATAAATAGCAATGAAAGGTAAATAAGAAAATAATCCAACAGAGATTATATGCATATAGTTTCCCCAATAATCATAAATATAAAAGATATAGTGAGCTGCATAGGCAAAAGCTAAAGATACAACTAAAAATATAAAAAACTTGAACATATAAAAACTTACCTTATATATAATGTTGTAAAAAGAGATTATAAGAGGTTTTTATATGGCTAGCAATATTATAGTACTTGTATCTGGTGGAATGGATAGTGCGACACTACTTTGGCTTGCAAAGAAAGAGTTTGAAGAGGTTTATGCTATCTCATTTGACTATGGACAAAAACATAAAATAGAGCTAGATTTTGCAAAAGAATTAGCAAAATTAGCTGGAGTGAAGAAACATTTTATAGTTGAAATACCTCATTTAAAAGGCATAGAAGGAAGTGCATTAACAGATGAAAAAATAGAAGTTCCATCAGAAGACTATCCTAATCAGCCACCTATAACTACAGTTCCAATGAGGAACTTAAACTTTTTATCAATTGCAGCATCTTTTTGCGATGTTTATGAAATAGAAAACATAGGGATAGGAATACATTCAATAGACAGTCCCTATCCAGATTGTAGAGCAGAATTTGCATCTGCTGCAGAAGCAGTTATTAATGCATCTTCTGTGATGGTTGCAAAAAAGAAAAACAGAATAAGGGTTTATACACCATTTTTAGGGATGACAAAAACAGATGTTTTAAAATTAGGTTTAAAGTTAAAAGTTCCTTATGAAAAAACATACTCTTGTTATAAAGGAACTATGCCACCTTGTGGCGAATGTGCTACATGTAGACAAAGACAGGAAGCATTTGAGAGCTTAGGACTAAAAGACCCATTAATAAAAGAAAAGAGGTAAAAAATTGGCAAAAAAAGTAGTAATCGTTGAATCTCCAAAAAAAGCTAGAGAAATACAAAAGTTCTTAGGTAAAGATTTTACTGTTAAAGCAACAGTAGGTCATTTTAAAGACCTACCAGAAAAAGAAATGGGAGTAGATTTAGAAACCTTTGAGCCTAAATTTGTTATTAAGTCTACAAACCATAAAAAAATGCTGTCTGAAATAAAAAAACTAGCAAAAGACAAAGAAGTTTATATAGCGACTGACCCAGATAGAGAAGGATATGCTATTGGATACTTTATGTATGAAGAGTTAAAGAAAAAGGCAAAGGATATAAAAAGAGCAGAATTTCACGAAATTACAGAAAAACATATCAAAGAAGTAATAAAAAAAGCTCCAAAATTCGAAGAAACAAACTTTGGACTATTTAATGCATTTTTGGGTAGAAGGGTAGGAGATAGGATAGTTGGTTATACATTATCACCAATTGCTTCTAAAGAAATAGGTGGAAGGTTTTCTGTCGGTAGAGTCCAGTCTCCTGCTGTTAGATTGATTGTAGAAAGGGAAAGGGAAATACAAAACTTTAAACCTACACCTTACTATGTTTTAACTGCGGTTTTAGAAAAAGACGACAAGCAATTTGAAACAACCTTTGAAAAACAGAAAATAGAAAAAAAAGAAGAAGCAGAAAAAATATTTAAGGAAATATCGAAAGAAAACTTTGCAACTGTAAAAGAAATAACACAAAAAGAAGTAAAACAAAAACCAAAACCACCATTTACAACATCTACTTTACAGCAAACTGCAAGTTCAAAGCTTCGTTTTTCACCAGAAAAAACTATGATGTTAGCCCAAGACTTATTTGAAAATGGTCTAATTACATATCATAGAACAGATAGTGTTAGAATTTCCCAAGAGGCAATAAAAAGTATAAGGGAATTTATTAAGATAAGCTTTGGCAAAGAATATTTACCGTCTAGAGCTAGAAGTTATAAATCTAAAAACACTCAGGCAGATGCTCACGAAGCAATAAGAATTACACACTTTGTAGATTTAGAAAAACAAAAGCAACTAGTAAATGAAAAAGGTTTATCTGAAGACCACTTTAAATTATTGAAATTAATTTATGAAAGAACAATTGCTTCTCAAATGAGTGATGCAGTATACAGTAGGACAACTGTAGTTTTTGATATAGCAGGTCACAACTTTAAAACAACAGGCTCAATTTTAAAATTTGAAGGATTTAAAAAGGTATATTTAGACGAAGAAGAAAATACAGAAGATAAAATTCTTCCGCCTTTAGAAAAAGGAGAAAAAGTTAAAAAAGTAGACCAAAAACTTGAAGAAAAACTCACAAAACCACCACCAAGATACAGTGAAGGAAGTTTAGTAAAGAAGTTAGAAGAGCTTGGTATAGGAAGACCTTCAACCTATGCCACAATTATAAAAACAATAAAAGACAGAGGTTATGTAGTAAAAGAAGGAGGTAGTCTAAAACCGACTCAATCTGCATTTGAGCTTATAGACTATTTAGATAGCCACTATAAATGGGTTATAGATTATGATTTTACACGAAGAATGGAAGAGTTTTTAGACTATGTAGAACAAAACAAGAAAAATTGGAAAGAGTTTGTTAAAGAGTTATATGAAAAATCTACAAATAAAGAAAAATCTAAGATTTCAAGAAAAATGCTTAAATATGCTCTAGATTTAGCAGAAAAACACGGAAAAGATATTTCTGATATTTTAGATAATCCTGAAGAGCTAAGTAAGTTTATAGAAGAACATAAAGAAACAAAACCTTCAGAAAAACAAATAGCCTATGCAAAATCCTTAGCAGAAAAAACAGGTTTAGAACTTCCTGAAGATGTTTTAGAAGATAAAGAAAAAATAAAAAAGTGGATAAATAAAGCCAAAAAAGAAGCTATGAAAACATATCAATTGTCAGAAAAACAAAAGGCAGTTTTAATAAATAATGGTAAAGAAGACCTTATAAATCAGCCAGAAAAAGCATTAAAATGGCTAAACAGTTATTTCAAAAGAAAAAAAAGAAGAAAATGATAAAATTTTATTAAAACTTTGAAAAAAGGAGGAATTTAATTGAAAAAGAAATTTAAAATTGCAGTTTTACCAGGAGACGGTATTGGTCCTGAAATAATGAAATCTGCTTTAAAAGTTTTAGATGTAGTTAGTAAAAAATATAATGTTGAGTTTGAGTTTAAGGAAGCATTAGTTGGTGGAGCTGCTATAGACGAAACAGGAGACCCACTACCAGAAGAAACATTAAAACTTTGTAAAGAAAGTGATGCTGTTTTATTTGGAGCTGTAGGTGGAGAAAAATGGGACAATTTACCAACAGATAAAAGACCAGAAAAAGGTTTATTAAAAATAAGAAAAGAGTTAGACTTGTTTGCAAACTTAAGACCAGGAAAAGCCTACTCTGCATTAATTGATAGTTCTCCATTAAAGGACAGCCTCATAAAAGGAGTAGATTTACTTGTAGTTAGAGAACTAACAGGTGGTATCTACTTTGGAGAACCTAGAGGAATAAAAGAAGAGAACGGACAAAAAGTTGGATTTAATACAATGGTTTACTCTGAATATGAAATAGAAAGGGTAGCAAGACTTGCATTTGACCTTGCAAGAAATAGAAGAAAAAAATTAACTAGTGTAGATAAAGCAAATGTTTTAGAAGTTAGTGCATTATGGAGAGAAGTCGTAACTAAAGTTGCCGATGACTATAAGGATGTGGAACTTGAACATATGTATGTTGATAATGCAGCAATGCAACTTGTTAGAAGACCAAAAG
>WFXI01000215.1 GCA_015490675.1 Hydrogenothermaceae bacterium | reverse complement strand
GGTATCTTCTATTGTTTGCTGAACAGTTATATGTTTAGGTTGCCTTTGCCAGCCGTAGTATCTTGTTCCAATGTATTTTATTGTTAGTTTGTAATTATGTTTATATTGCATTTCATTTAGATAATTGATTAATTAATTCCCTTGCGTGTTCTAGGCTTTTTTCGTTAATTATACCACTTAACATTCTTGCTATTTCTTCTTCTCTTTCTTTGTTAGAAACTTTTTTAACAACTGCCTTTGTTTTTCCATTTTCAGAGAATTTATCGACAACATAATGGGTATCTGCAAACACTGCAACTTGAGGAAGATGTGTTATTAGTATAACCTGAAAGTTTTCTGATAATTTTTTTATTTTTTGTGCTAGGAAAATTGCAGTTTTTCCTCCAATTCCTGCATCTATTTCGTCAAACACTACTGTATCTGTAGATTGGTTAGATATTAGTTTTAAAGCTAGAGAAATTCTAGAAAGTTCTCCTCCTGAAGCTGTTTCACTTAACAAAGAAGGCTTTATTCCTGAATTTGCAGAAAATAAAAATACTATTTCATCTTTTCCGTATTTGTTTAATGGAACTTCCTTTATATCTACAACAAACTTTGCATCTTTAAGGGCTAATTCTTTTAAATGATTTTCTACCTGTTTTTCTAATTCTTTCGCTTTTTCTTTTCTAATTTTAGAAATTTTTTCTGCTAATTGCTGAACTTCTATCTCTAAAGTTTTTAACCTTTCCTCAAGTTGTGGGATTTTATCATCTAAATTTGTTAGATTGTTAAGTTCTTGTTTTAATTGCCCTTTTAGTTGGATAAGCCCGTTTAAATCTGTTTTATATTTAACTTCTAAGCTGTTTATTAGATTTAATTTTTCTTCTACCTTAAAAAGTTCTTCTTCATCTATATCAAAATCTATTTTACTTAAGCTATAAAAAGCTTCTTTTAACAGGCTTTTTGCATCTTCTAGATAATTAACAGCTTCATTTATTTCTTGGCTAATTGATGAAAAATTAGTTAAATTTTTTATACTGTTTGAGATTTGTTCTTCTGCACTATCTTCTTTATCAAATAGATTAAATATTGATTCTTCAACAACTAGTTTTATATCTTTCAAAGAAGATAAATACTCAAATCTTTCTTCCAGTTCTTGCTTTTCATTTTCTTTAAGCTCTGCTTCTTCTAATTCTTTTAGCTGGAATTTTAGAAATTCTATTTCCCTTGCTCTTTCTGATTGTTTTTCCTTTAACTGCTGTATTTCTTTTTTTATTTTGGTGTAGTCTATAAATTTTTGCTGGTATTCTTTTAGTAGGCTTGAAAGGTTTGCAAATGTATCTAATACAGTCCTGTGGTAATCTTTAGAGAATAAATACTGCTGGCTGTGCTGTCCGTGGATTTCTATTGTGTCTTTTGTAGCCTCTAAAATTGTTGAAAGTGTTGCTCTTCTTCCGTTTATATAATACTGGCTTTTTCCATTTTTTATTTTTCTGGAAACTATTAAAGTTTCTTCCTCTGCAAAATCGTTGTTTACATTTTCAAAAACAAGTTCCACAAAATCTTCATCTTGAAATTTTCCTTTTTTTCCAAGAACAAAATCTATAGCATCTATTATTAAAGATTTACCTACTCCTGTCTCTCCTGTAAATACATTTAGACCTTTAGATAGCTCTATGTCTATATTTTCCAAATATAAAAACTTTTTTATGTGGATGTTTTGAAGCATAGGAATATTATAACTTGAAATTTTAACTAAAATAGACTGTGCAGATTTTTGTCTTCTATGTCAAAGATTTTAAAGTATGGAATATCCTTATCTTTACTTATGTTATATACACTTCCATTTATAAAATGACCAACAGCCATACCTAAAGCAAATGATATTGCAACAGGGGAGCTAAGAAATAAGTGAAACTTTTCATATTTTTCACTTTTTAGATTATTTAATACTGTATATAATTCTCTAACTACTTCTATCCATAAATCTTTATTGCTGAAGTTTTTTGGTAATGGTAGATTTCCTTTAAATTCTTTAGCTTCTATACCTATGACTTTCCAATTCTTATCTTCAGAAAATCTTAAAACATCTCCATAAGGATTATGGCTTGCTATCCATAATGCTATTGCAATTTCTTTTGCATTTTTATTTTCATTTAGATTTTTAATCTCTAATATTTCTAATTTGTCTTTTATATGCTTGATTTTCCTAATTTCGTTTTCGTCTGATAAATCTATAACTTCATAGTAATCGTCTGCTTGATAATGATAAACAACAACTGGTTTCTTTGCTCCAAGCTTTATTCCAAATCCAAATGCAAGTGAAGATATTGACCCTGCAAAGTGTAAAATTCTTTTCTTTCTTGGAATTTTTGTGTATATCTTTTTTAGTTTTTCCTCAAATTCTTTAATAGTTTCTATCCAGTGATTTTCATCTTTATCTGGCTTTGATAGATATTCTGTTGTTAATATTAAATCTTCTTTTTTTAGCTCAAAGAATTTTTCAATTTTATCTAAAGAGTAGAATTTTATCTTTTCCTTTATTTTGTTTTCTAATTTTTCTAGAGATATGTATGCCTCTTCTAATGGTTTATTTGAAAGATGTAAAAATGGTATATCTATTGGTATATCTCCTAAGTAATAGATTAGCTCATCTATATGGTATACATCTCCATATGTAATGAGTTTCAGGTTATGCTTTTTTGCTAACATTTCTTTTTTTTCTATAAATCCTACAGGATAAATTTCACCTTCTTCATTAACCTCTCCCGTGAATAGAAAGCCATCTAAGGTATATTCAGGTAATACTAATCCACTAGCTACAGCAAGCAGATATGATTTTCCTTTAAAGTTTTTATCAAAAATAACAAAGAAATCTTTTGAAATTCCTTTTGTTTTTAGAAGTTTTTTTATTTTAGATAATTCGTATTTTTCTAAAAATGAATTTTTAGGAATTTCCTTATCAAATTTAAATATATATGCTGTTGCAATTTGTGCCTGATGATTATTTACAACAGGAAATTTTGCTTTTATTGGTCTTTCTATAAAAATTTTGTGCAAAACAAAGGCTGGTAAGTTTGTAATTGTTGAAAATTTTTCAAAATCTAAATAGTCAGGATTTTTATTAAAAAAATTGTAGATAGCAAATAAAAGTTCATTATCTTCTTCTCTAAGAAGTTCGTAAAGTTCTTCTATATCTTCGACATTTAACTGTTCATCTTTTACTAAATTTAAAGCAATTTCTCTGTTTGTTTTGTATAATTCCTTAATCATTTTGTATTTCTACTTTTATATTTTCAGCTAATTTTTCTATATCTAAATCTCTTATAGGATTTTTTGCCTTTATTATTATCTCTTCTGGTAGTTCTTCTAGCTTTTGAGTTTCATCAAATATTTTTAAATTTGCTTTTTTTCCTTGCAAATTAGAAGGTAAAATTAATTTAAAGATGTTGTTTTCTAAATCAGCGTATAAAACAAAGTTTTCTCCTCTTGCAGTTGTTTTTTCTTTTCCTGCAACAAGCTCTAATTTTATTTGTTCTTCTCTTTCTGGGGACAGCTCTATTATGTTTTCTTCTTCTTCAAAAATTCTAAATTTGTATTGTCTTACTATTTCACTTTCTTTTTTG
The DNA here is from genome assembly GCA_015490675.1 of Hydrogenothermaceae bacterium. Classification (GTDB taxonomy): domain Bacteria; phylum Aquificota; class Aquificia; order Aquificales; family Hydrogenothermaceae; genus Hydrogenothermus. The sequence goes on along the minus strand of WFXI01000215.1, from coordinate 8,200 downwards.
TGGAATTTTATTTGATATGAATTTTCAGAAGTTGCAAAAATTCCTCTTTTGTTTTCAGGAAGTTCTTCTATTTCCTCATTTAAAAACTTTAACAATATTTTTAAATCTTCCTCTGGCAGTTTTCCGAAATAAACAGAATCTAAAATTTCTTCTTTTGATAAATAAAAATTATTCCAGGTTTCAATAATAAACCATTCATCATCTACTTTAGTAAGTAAATCATTATGATTTGCAAGTTCTACCCATTTTGACATTTTTAAAACTTCAAAAACATTATCAATTTCATCTATTACAACAAAATAAACAGGTGTTTGGTCTAAAAACATTAAATAGATATTTCCTTGATTAATTCCTTGAGATTTTTCTAAGCTTATATTCTTTAAAGGCTGTTTAAACATATTGGTTATTTTTTCTTTGTTTGGAACCCTAACTGGTTGTAATATCTCTTCATCTGATAATTTATTTTCTATTTCATCTAAGTAAGCACTGTAAATTTTTTCAATTTCTCTCATTTTCCACCTTTTCACATATGTTTGGAAGTAAATTTTCCAGATAATATAAAACAGCCCCTTCAGCAAAATTATATTCTTTAACAATTTTTGCCAGTTTTTCTTTTAATCTCTGGACTCTTTTATACAAAGCATCTTTAGAAATTCCTTTAAAAAATTTTTCTTCATATTCTTGTTTTAGTTTTTTATTTTCTAAAACTATATAACAAAGGATTAAAATTTCTTCTTTGTTTAAGGTATTTTCAAATATTTCCTTAATTTTTTCCCCTTCAAAAACTTCCATAATCTTTATAGGATTTTCAAAACTCTTTGCATATTCACCTTCTATTATATTAACTTTATCCAGTGGATTTTTTGACATATTTTCAAATTTGTCTTTAAAAAAGTTTTTAACCATTTCTCTAATATATGAAGGTAGTCCTTTTTCTGTATTTTTAAATTTAGCAACTATGATTTCCCTTTTTGTAAATAGTTTTTCTATAAACTCCATAAATAAATCTTCTTCCTGATATTTCAAATTTGAAAATGCATTTGAGTTTAAAACTTTATAAAAAATGTTTGTTATTATTTCTAATCCCTTTTCAGATTTTCCTTCTAAAAATAATAGAATTTCTTTATGTGTATTCATAAAATCTCCCCAAGCTCATATGCTTTTTTTATTATTTCTTCTAATGCATCTTTACAATTCCCACATATTTTAAATAATCCCTTTTCTTCTAAATCTTTTAATGTATGAATATCAACTGTATAAAAAACTCTAAACCTTTTTGCTTTAGAGGTTTTCTTGGCAAAAATCCAGCTATGCTTTCTTTTTAGGTTTAATCCAAAACATTCATCTTCTTTTTTAAATATCTTGCAGTTTTCAATAGAGATTTTTGGTCTGTATTGCCTTGTAAATAAATTTGTTGTTGTAGTTAAAAACTTTACTGTTTCGTTTTTTACTTCAGATATGATTATTGGGCGAGCTTTTTTATCTGATAATTTTGTAGAATTAGATGAAAGTAAATAGTTAGTTTTTTCAAAAAATGCTTTTACATTTAAAACACAAAAATCCCCATTTTTTAAAAAATATCCCTCGAAAACTTCAGAAAGAATTTCTCTTAAAAGCATAAAAAAATATTAGCATAAAAAATTTAAATTTTGCTTAAAACACACCAGCCTAGGACTTCTTTATCAATTGTAATTTTCCTAGATTTATTTGGAAAATCTTTATATCCTTTTGGAACTAGCTTAGGATATACATTTGAGTAAACTTTTGGAGATATTTCTTTTACAAGAATATTTATTGTTGTGCTTAAAAAGCCTTGATGTTTCCCTATTCTAAGGAATATATATTTTTTTGTTTCTGCAAGTCTTTTCCATTTTGTTAAATTTTCTAAAATTTTAGTTTTATCTTTTTCCTCAATTTCTTTTGCATTCTTGAAATAATCTATTTCTTCATCTAACAGTTTGCTTGCAAATTCACTGGTTGCTTGCATTATAGCCTCAAAGTTTAGATAATCTTTATAGTGTTTTGGAAATACATACTTAAATTCTACGCTGTTTATGATGTCTATTTTTATTTCAAATTTTGTTCCTCTGTTTACGATTTCGTGAAGTTCTTCAAATTTTCTGGAAACTCCAAGAGGAATTATATCTTTAACAGATAAAACTTCTTCTGGATTTTTTAAATCTGTATCGCTTATGATTAGATTTTTTAGAAAATCTGTTTTTGCGTCTTTTTCTCTAAATGCAAAGTTTTCCCATTTTTGTATAAAATCTTTAAATTTTTTCTTTATAGCTTTTTTGTCGTTTTCTCTGGCACAGTTTTCATATTCCTCTATGAATTGTTTTTGCTTATTTTTATTTTTAGTAAATGCATCTTTCAGAATTTTATAAAAGAGAGCTGTTCTTATAGCTCCTTTTATCTCAGTAGCAGGAATATATACCTTTTTCCCTTCTTTTATAAACTCCCAAATAGGTTTATATTCATTGTTTTTGTTTTTTGTTTTTCCAAAAAGTTGTAATGTGTATTCTGGATTAACATTTATATTAAATTTAGGTAATACATTTCCTAAACACATATTTAATGGATTATTTTCTATAGTTGCAGAAAAGTTTATAAGTTTTTGTTTATCATTTCTCAGTTTATAAACTACTTTATCGAAACTATAAATTTTTACAGTTTTATTTTCTATTTGATACTGCCAGTTGCTTATCTGTTCACCATTTCCTATATGAATAGGAGATAACACTATTAAATCAAATTTCATTCTAATTTCCCCCTTGAATATATAAAGGAAATGCTAAACCATACTGATATATATTTTTCCCATTTATAGTTTTTGTTTTATAAAAACTTCCATAGGTACTTTTTTGTGTTTTTGTCTTTAAACAAGAGCCTTCTTTTAGATAAATAACTTTTCTTTTCCATATATCTACATTTTTAAAGTTGTAGTTATTATCAATAGCTCCCCTAAAGGTAAAGTACTCATAGTAACTATCTTTTAGGTTATATGTATTTGCTTCAGGAATTATTGGCGAAAGGGTTATAAATTTATTTGTTTTGTTGTGAAAATATTTTTCAATTTCTTTAAAAGGCTCAAGTTTACCAAACCTAACTTTCCCATATCCAATAGAGCGATTTCCTCCTATGCCTATATCCTGTAAAACTTCAAATACTGCTTCTAATTGTTTTTTTATGTTTTCATCTTTTATAGCAATTAGAAAATAGCCATTATTTAACGATACAATTTCTTCAAAGTAAAGTTGCCCTGCTCCTTCTGTTGCTGTTGAAACTCTATCTATTGATGCGTGGGGAATTATATCTTTTTTGAAATTTTTTATTTCAAAGAGGTATGTTTTCTCCCTTAATCTACTATTTAATTCATACTCATCTGTTACTTTATTTTCTAATACTTCTTCTAACAGTTCCAAGTCTATATATGAAATTTTTTTCAATTTTTTGTAGTCTTCTTCACCTTTATCTTTCCTGACAGATTTTAGATTTGGTTTTGGAAACAAATAATTATTTTCATACTTAGGGAATATAGAACTTACTAAAAACGAAGGATTGTTTTCCTCAAAATTTTTAAGTAGTTTTTCAAGGTTGTTTTCTCCAAATAATAAAGAATATCCCCAGCATATTGCTCCAAAAATAGTATATGATGAAGGGAAATCTCTAAAATTTGATAAAGGAATTATATCAACCTTATATAAATTCATTTTTAAGCACCTTTTGCAAGATTCTTAATTTCCTGAAAACCTGCTAAAGCTTCATCTACAGAACTGAAAGATTTTTCTTTTGGCTTATGTTCTGGATTTAGATAAGAGTTTTTATCTTTAAACTCTACAATTATTTCTTCAAATTTAACTCTACCATTTCCCCTAGAACCACCTCCACCAAGATAGTTGTCTTCTAATCTTTTCATTCCTTCAAAAACAATTTTTAGTCTATCTAAATCTTTATCTTCAAAAACTTCAAAAATTATTTCAACTTCAAACTCAGAACCTGCTGGAACTCTTTCTTGTTGTCTAGGATTAGCCACCGATGTAATCCTATCTATAGCATTTTCTACCTTAACTTCTGTGTATAATCCAGCTCCAAGTTCTTCTTCCCATTTACTAATTGTTTCTTTGGTAGGATACGCATCAAAAAACTTAACTCTCACAGGCTGGGGGTATATATTTTTATACTCCTTCGGTAAGCTAGCACCTGTTCCAAAAACAATTGCTACATCATTAAGATTTTCTCCAGTGTTGTCTGTAATAATTGTTTCACCTTTAACTTTACCATCTTTAAATTTAGCTTTTACTAATCCATACTGCCACTCTAAAAGGCTTCTTATCTTTCCTTTTAATGAAGAACCAGGAATATATGGCATTCCTTCTTTTATTTCTCTATCTCCTAAATTTAGTGAAGTAGTAGTTTTTATTACTGGATTATCTATTCCACCTATTTCAAAATTTTCTTTTGAGCCACCTATATGTAAACCTGTTATGCATTGTAGTTTTGCTTTTATTTTATAAATCCCTTGAAATTCTAGTTTCAAATCCATTTTATCCCTCCTTTACTCGTATCTTTTGTTATATGCCACTATTGCTGTCATAAACTCTTCAAACATTTTAAAATCTTCTTTGTCTGCATTTTCCTTTAATTTATCTAGACAAGCAACTAAAAGCTTATAAAAGTTTCTAGGCATTAATTCCCTTCCTTCTGCATAGGCTAGTTTAGGATACAAAAGGTAAAGTTCTGTATCTGCTTCCGAAAAGCCTTTTATTTTCTTATTACATATTTCCTTTACTTCGGTAAATATTTTTCTTAACTGGGATGTTTTTAATTTTGAATGTTTTCCTTTTTTCAAACTTAAAACAACTCTTTCTGCATATCCATTAGGAGGTGCAAACTTTTCTGGCTTTAGAACATCAGAAAGTTTTTTTGATTTTTTTATTTCTTCGGTAAGTTTAGATATATAATCTTCAAAATTTTGATTTTTGTTCATTTTATCCCTCCGTTTATCTGTTTCTTGTTTTTAAAGCGGTAAAGTTTGTTATAAAGTCTAATTTTTCAATAATCTTTTCGTTTAGTAATGTTTTCCCAATGTCATTTTTTAATTCTTCTTTTGAGATATTTCTTGCTATGTAATACTGCATATAAGGATAATACATAGGATTACCTTGTTTAAGAAATTGTTCTTTTAATTTATGAACTGCATATATAAATCCTCTTTGAATATCTCCATTATTTATATAATTACTCCATTTTTCTGCGATAGTTTTTGCATCTTCCATATCATCCCAGGTTAGTGTATTTCCTAAGATACAAATTTTGTTTTTTCCAGAGTTTTTTGCTTTTTCTTCCGCCTCACCAGCTATATCTGCAGAAACCCTAATAGGAAATTTTGGTTTTGACTGGGTATATCCTGAGGATATGGTAATGTTAGGATTAAAGCAGGTATATCTTTTAAAGGAACTATGTATTTCCTGTATTATTTCTATAGCCTTGTCCCAACTGGAAACGAGAAATACATCATCTCCACCAGAGTATAAAATATAGAAAAAGTTTTTTATTTTTGCATCTTTATATTGCTGTTTATACTTGGTTGATAACTTTTCACAAATCTTATTTAAATATCCAGAAAAGAATAAATCTAAAGAACGACTTAAAGTAGCAATTCTAGAAATAGATATTTTATCTTTTAGTCCATCACTAAATAATCTTCCAAGATTATCCACATCAGCTCTGATTACACCTATTCTTTCATCACCTTCTGAAAACTTGGCTAGATATGTGAATGGAACAATTTGTCCGTTTTCTATAGTTTCTTCTTCTCCGCTTTCTTCTGGAGATATATTCTCTATAGCAATAGGAACAGATTTTCCGATAAATTTAAATCCTGTTGCTTTATCTTTTAAAGATGTATTATTAACATCTAGGATTTCAGTTGTAAATTTATCTTTATATAAATTTTCTAAATCTTTAGAATTTTTATCAGTTACCAAATAAACACTTCCAAATTTTGAAAATTGAACAACTTTTTCTTTGTTTGAAACTTTCTCTTTTAAATTTTCATCATTAGAAAATAATAAAGCAACAGTTCTTGGAAGGTAATGTCCAATGTTTCTAAACTCTTTACAGTTATTACATATTTCATTATCATCTGTTAGATTTTCGTCTATAAGGTATGTCTGGCAGACTGGACATTTTTTCTTATTATTTTTTATTTTTTCTGTATTCACATTAAGTAAGTTAAAAATTTCTCCGTTTTCTAATAGATTTATAAATTTTTGCTTTTTTGCATTATCTAGGTTTTCGTTTAAATTTCTTAAAACCGATTTATAGTCATTAGTCATCTGATATGGTGAGTATTCATAGGTAGCTAAAGATATTCCTAAATCTGCTTCAAATTTTGATGCCAAGAAAGTTTCTATATCTTTTTTTATTTCTTGTAATTTTTCTTTATTTTTTTCTGTATTTGCTACTAATATTTCAAAAATTCCACCACCGCTATATAAAAGATTTGATAAAGGATATTCTAATTTATGCAATATATATCTTGCTAATGTTTCCCAAAGTAACATTACATAAAAGCTTCTGCCTCTTAGTGTTTTTGCAACTCCGCCTTTCCCTTGATACACATTGTAGATGAACTTCTGAATACCACCTATGTCAACTTTAATGTGTAAAAAAACATCTTTATCTTTAAAAATTTTTTCAAATTCTTTTAAAGATTTTTGGTTAAAACCATCTTTATCAAAATCATAAAAGCAGCTTGCGATGGCAGATAAAACTCTTGAATGGTCAAAAAGTGATATATCTGGATAATGGTTAGACCTATTTTCATTATCATAAGTTGATGCAGGAATACACCACAGATATTTGTATAGCAGATGATATATTAAACTAAAAACTTTTTCAGGATGGATTTCAAATTTTAAGTTGCATTCTTTTAATTTTTTATTAAATTCGTTTTGAAAATTTTCCCAATGTTTTGTATATGAGCCTAAAATATTTTCCTCTTTTTCTTCCTTTAGCTCTAGGGTCTTTATGTATGCTTCTTCTAAATCTATAGGAAATATATCTTCAGAAATTTCTAATGGAAATATTTTGTAAAAATAATTTTTTCTTTTAAAAGGTTTATCTAATTTTAAGTTTTCAAAAATGCTTTTTAGTCTTGGATTTTTTCTTGCAAAGTTTTTTATTTTTTCTTTTTTATCTTCTGGTAAAACTTCTAAATCATATATATTCCCTTCTTTTGCTCTTTCTGAAGAGGAAATCCAATCTGCCTTTTGAATTAAATTCTGAGTATTATTTTTAGGATTATGATGATAAGTCCCATCAATTATCACATTTAGTTCTTCATTTGAAAAAACGCTTTTTAAGCCTTCTTTTAGGTCTTCGTTAATAACCTTATAAGAATAGTAAGCGTGTAAATATTTGAAGTCTTTTGTATCTCCAGGATTCTTTAGATTTTTTTTAGCTCTTTGATAAAACTTTCCAATATCGTGAAATAAACCTGCTATGGCTATTAGATATTTTTCTTTTTTGTTCATTTATCCCCCTCTTGCTTTATATACTTTTTCCTTAGGTATTCTAAATGTCTATCTAGCCAGTCTTGATAGTGTTTGTTTTTTAGAAATCTTTTAAATCCCATATGAGACCTATGGGAATACCTTTTAGCTCCTGATAATGGCAGTTTTTTCTTTTTTTCTCTTTTTGCCATTTTATGAAAGCTCCCCTTTTGTTATTAGTAATTATATTACTAATCATCCCAACTATGCCAGTCATCATTCCAATAATCATCATCCCAGCTATTGTTCCAATCATCCCAATGGTCGTCCCATATGCTAGAGTTATCGAGGAAATCATCAATAGAATCATCATCTTCGCAAATACTGTGATATATATTTCCAGGCAAATGGCAATAAACTGGGTCTGTAAGAATATCATCATCTAAGGATGAAGAATCATCGATATCGGAAGAATAACTTGAGGAAGAAATATCTTCTGTTGAATCATCATAGATGTAATTGTCATTATCATTTTTTTCTGTTTCAGATTTATTATTACTAGAGTAAGCATCATACATTATGTTATCTCTCAAAATAAGATAAAGAAACCCTACTACAAAAGCCACAAAAGAAATAATTGTAAAAGCTTCCATAAAAAGAAACCTAAATAACTTTAATTTCTTTTCTAATATCTATTAACG
>WFXI01000214.1 GCA_015490675.1 Hydrogenothermaceae bacterium | reverse complement strand
ACTTTAAATTTTTTGGATTATCTAAATATGTATATGGTATCAGTCTATATGTATCTAAATTTACAAAGTTAATTTTTTGCCACTTTTTTTCAAAGAGACTAAACTTGAGGTTAAAGCTAATATCTTCTATTTTGTAAATCTTGTAGGAATAATTATACAAACTCTCCCAAAGAACTACATCATCATAATATCTAAATTTCTTAAAAATAAAAGGAATATAATAACTTGGAAATGTAGTAATAGTTGCATCTAATTCATGAATAAATCCATATTTAGCAGGAATTAAAATAAAGTTTTCTTCTTTACTGCAAATCTTTAAAACAAGTTCTTTCGTAGAACTAATTATAGTTTTAGCTTTATATAAATATTCATTACTTTTCCATTTTTCAAAAGCTAATAACAAAGAGTATGCAATAAAAAAATCGCCATCTAAAGCATTATTTTTGTCTATTATTTTTCCTCCATTCCAATGCCATGAAAAAAGATTATCGTTTCGTCTCAAATGATTTTCTGTCCATCTTAAAATCTTATCAAATGTTTCTTTATCATTATTCAATACTGCTAAAAAAAGGCCATATCCTTGGCTTTCTGAAGTAGTTCTATAACTGTTATAAGGGTCTACTATGTTTCCAGATGGTTTTAAAAATTTAGTTTTAAATTCTTCCCAACTTCCAAAAGCAAAACAAAAAAAGGAAAGGAGAAGTAATACTCCTTTATCAAATTTCACCTTTTAATCTCCTTTTTTCCCTTATATCTAGGAGATACTTAAGCACAATAACAATAAGAACTATAACGACCATTACCAGTCCAAACATAATAAACGGAGAAGTATATCCAATTCTAAACAGAATATAATCTAAGAAAGGTAAATGCCCTACATAATATTTGTCTGCAAATGAGCCATTGTAAACATGTAACTGTTCAAAATCTATAACAGAAATGTCGCCCTTTATATTTCCTGAATATTTTGGATTATAAAGAAGTTGAACTCCTCTTAAAAGTTGATGAGGATTTTTAGATAAAATCATAAACACTGTTTTATCTGATTTATACGGAGACTGTCCCATTGTAAAAATAACTTCTTTTTGAAGTTTATTATTTATACTTAAAAGGGCTTTTAAGTTTTCCTTTTCCTCATAACCTAAAATTTTACTTTTGAGTATATCCTTTATTTGAGAAAATATAGAATATTTTAAAGTTATTTGTCCAGAAGATATATTAATTGGTGTGTTTTCAAAAAACTCATTATCAAATAAATATCCAATTAGAATTAAGTTCTTATTTGGATTTATTTTCTCTTTACTAGATATAACCTCTACATTATAAGGAGAAACTCCTGTTTTTTCTCCTATGTATCCAGCAAGTGTTAGCATCGCTGAAATAGTTCTATTATCTAAATTAGAAATAAATATTTGAGTCTCTCTTAAATCAGGATAAATAGAGAAAGGGTAAGCTTGCATAATAAAGTATTCCATATAAGGCATTTCTATCCAGTGAGGTAAATCTGGTAAGTTTAGATAGGTTTTTTTTGCAAAAACTGTCCCCTGTAATGCATTAACATTAGGTGCTACACAAAAACCTTGATTTCTTGGCATAAGAGAATATTGAACAGATATTTTATTTTTCCCTGGTTTTAACATATAAACAGGAATTTTTAATTTTTTATCTTCTATTATTGTTCCGTAATCTTTTTCTATCTTTATTTGAGTTAAGAATTTATCATTTACAAATACATTAATTACAGAATCTTCTCTAACACCACTTCCATAGTTATAGAAAAGATGGAAAATAAATTTTTCTTTTTCATTTAAAAACATATCTACAGGAATTTCAAAGTAAACATCTAAAGGAGGAGGATAAAATCCACTAAAGGTTTTATCTCCATAACCTATATCTGAAAGATGTATATTTTCTTCTACTGGTAAGAAATTTGGAGATTGGTATGGCTCGATATTAATATTTTTAAAGTTTTTTATTGTTATACTTTCTCCCATAAAAGTTTCTTTATTCAAAGAAATAAATGTGCTTACAACTTTTTCCAGCTCATTTATAGAACCTGCTGTTATTGCAATAATAGCCTTTGATTTGTTTTTTGGATTTGGAATTAAAAATATATGAGGAAGTTTTTGTTTTTCATCAATACCTAAAAATTTCTTTACAAAATTTTCTGTTCCTATTAAAAACGTATCTGTACTTTCTGATAAATTTTCCATGTAATCTATGTATATTTTTCTGTATTTTATATATCTTCCTATATAGCCTGAAACTTTTGTGGCTAAGGTTAGCATTTTATCCGATTTATTCTCAGTTATAATTGCAAAGTGAAGTGGATTATACTGCTTTTCATCTAAAACAAAATCCCTTAAATAAAGCATATTTGGCTTTATTTCTTTTTCTTCTATATCAAGTTTTATATAACTTTTATCCCAATAAAGTTTTGTCCAGAGCTCAGGACTACCCTCATATTCGCAACAGTTTACACAGTAATGTTGAGATGTTCTAATTTCAAGTTTATTGTAATCTTCTATTAAATATACAGGAATATTTATATCTATAGATATATCATCAACTTTAGGATTATATCTTTTTTGAAAAATTAACTTTCCATTGAAAAAAACTGCTATAGAGCTTCTTTCTGGAACAAGAGCTTTAGACTTACTAAGCTCTAGATGTAATGTGGCCTTTTTTACCTTAAATCTGTCTGGAACAGGAATTGTTACTGAAGAATATCCAGATACTCCTCTTAAAAATTCACTTCCAGGAAAAAATGTATCTAATGTTTCTATATCTATTTTCGCTATTGCAAAACTAAACAGTAGAAGGTTTAAAAATACAAAACTCTTTATCTTTTTCATTAGCAACACAACTTTCCTCCACAATTTTTACTTGTGTATCTAAAACTAAAGAAAAAACCCTACTATAAAAATAAGATAAGAAATAACAAACTTCAGAATCTACTTTTCCTAATAAACTTAAAGCAAATGGAGAATTATAATGCTTTATATAAAATTTATTAGAATTTTCATCAATTATTACTTGCAAACTTCCAAGCTTGTGATAATCTAGAAATTTGTTTAATAGTTCCACTAAAATTCTCATACTATCGGCGGAGGAAACTTTTATACTTTTAAACACAACTTTGTTTTTTTCAAAAAATATGCTTGCTGATTTTTCAGACAAAATCTGTAAGTCTTCCATATCACCAAGTTCGGCAATTGTTAAAAGAATACTTGCTAAGATAGAACCATCTACACTAATTTTTAAAGGATTATACTCAGGAATTATAATTTCTTTTCTAATTTCTCCAAAACCTATACCAGCGTTACTCATACTCTCTTCAATTCTCTTCTTAAAAAGACCCATATCTTACCTCCTACTTTCTCAACAAAAAACTCTTTTACTTCTCTAATAAATTCTATAGTAGCTTTTTTATAAGCTTCTGTAAAATGATAAATTGCTAATCTAGTTAAAAATACTAAAGATTCTATAGGTGAAGCTTCTTTCTCTGGAATAAAGAATTCCCACTTTGTACTTTGTGCATAAACTATTTCTACTAATTTTCTAAAAAAGTTTAAATCTTCCGTATTAATAAACATAGCTCTAATATTTTTTGCATTAGCATTTACAACTTTTCCTTCTACAGAAAATGTAAGTCCTCTAATATCCTTTATAAGAAATCTAACATATGCATCCCTAACTTTATTTAAATAATTTGTCAAATCCTGGTCTGTTTCCACCCAAATACCTGTTAAGGATATATCTCTAATTCTTCCTGAAAATGTAAGGGAATCAATATAAACAAAAGCTTTATCCTGAGCAGGTATTCTATAAGCTCTTCTTCGTTCTGGTTTTTCTCTCATTGCAATAACACCAAGAGCTAAAACAAGGAAATTAAAAATCTGCCAAAACAAAACTACTAAAATTGTTCCTCTTTCTTCTGGATATTCTACCCATCTATAGATAGCAAAGAAAAATGATATTAAAGTAATATTAAAAAGTATGTAAATAGGCTTATAGAAAGGACTTAAAAATTCTTCTGCTAAATTTTCTCCTTTTGGAGTAACCTTAAAAGTTGGTTTTCTTGGATTAAATAAAACACTTATTATTGCTGGAAGTATAAACAAACTTTGCAAAGCTTCATAAAGCTCAGAGAAAAAGTTCCATCTAACCCTTGCATACAAATAATTAGCTACCAAAATAGAAGCTAAAAAGTGTGGAATTGCATAAGCTAATACCTCATTTAAAGATGCATCATATATTTTTGCACCAAAAAACAGAAAAAATGAAGGTGCTAGTAAAAATATAGCCCTTGCTATTCCAAAAAACCAAAAGAAACTAGAATTTATATATGATATCTTTTGATACCACTTTAACCCCTTTTTGAAAAGAGGATTTTTCAACAAAAATATTTGAACCATTCCTTGAGCCCATCTAGACCTTTGTACTATAAAAGAAGCAAAAGTTTCTGGCTGAAGACCAAATACCATTTTTCTTCCATAGTAAGCACTATCTAAACCTTTAGAGTGAAGTTCTAAAGCAGTTTCTGCATCTTCTGTAATAGTTTGCCCTTGAATTCCTCCAATTTCTTCAAGGTATTTTCTTCTTAATACTGCAGCAGAACCACAAAAAAACGAAGAAGACCAAAAGTCTAGTCCTTTTTGAATAAATTTATAGAACATATCATTTTCATTTGGAACCTGTCTAAATATCTCTAAATTCTTCTCTATTGGATCTGGATTTTGAAAACTATGCGGGGTTTGAACTAAAAATAGCTTTGGATATTTTTGAAAAAATCCAACTGTATTTCTTAAAAAATCCTGAGTAGGTATATGGTCACAGTCTAAAATTAAAATCAATTCTCCATTTGTCTTCTTTAAAGCTTCATTGATATTTCCAGCTTTTGCATGTTCATTTTTTTCTCTAGTTAGATAATGTAAATTTCCACCAACTGCTTTAACAAATGATTTTAAGCCTTCAGATCTTTTCCTATTTTCTTCTCTTTTTTTAGGGTCTGGGTCATTTAGTTTTTGTTTAGTTCCTCCATCATCAAGTATATAAACATTAAATTTATCCTTAGGATAGTCTAATGCCGTTGCTGCTAATGCTGTAGTCTTTACTACTTCAATAGGCTCATTGTATGTCGGAATGAAAACATCTACGGTAGGTAATTTATCCTTCTCAGCAGGTATTATTGGTATTTCTTTTCTTTCTAAAAGCCTAAGAGCTATAAAAGCACCAAGTAAAGCAATTACTATTGAATAAAATTCTGCAAAATAAAGTAAAATTGACAATAAGAAATTTACAGGTGTATCTGTATTTATAGTGTTAAATGTTCTCCAGTAAAAATACCTTAATGTAATAAAAATTCCCGTTAATATAATTATTAATTTTACATACTCTGTTTTTTCCCTGAAAATCCAGATTAAAACACCTATTAACAAAAGAGAAAGTAGCAATTGATTCAAGGTAGAAGTTGGTGCAATAATAAAAAGTCCATAAATTGAAAATAAAAACACTAAAGATAATTTAGCTAATTTTTCTTTATTCTCCTGAAAATATTTTTCTAAGAATATCATTCTTTTCCAACTAGCATTAATTTAAGTTTAGATATAGGGAAATCATTATAATTTTCCTTACTAGTTGAAGAATTTATATTCCTATTCATATCCCCTACAGTTTCATTTTCTAAGAATTTTATTAACTTCCACTTGTTTTTTAAATTATCAAATTCTGAGGACATATAAAACTCAGGAAAATTTTCCATACTCCCTCCAAAAAGTACATCAGTATTATGAAAGGTATTCTACTTATTATTCGGTAATTTTTAATATGATTTTAAAAAGGATAAATAAAGAAGGGGCAAAACCCTTCAA
>WFXI01000213.1 GCA_015490675.1 Hydrogenothermaceae bacterium | reverse complement strand
TTGCTGTTTTAGGAGTATTAGCACCATCTAATATAAAACTAGGTTTACTTTTAATGGAAATCAAGAAGGTTATAAAAAAACTAGAACAACAAATGGGATAAAGAGGGATGGCATTAACAGGTCAATTAGAAGTTTTTAATTTTGTAGATATTTTTCAAATAATACGAAAAGATAAAAAGGATGGTATTTTAGTTGTAGAAAGCGATGATAAAAAATTTGCAGTATATTTTAAAGATGGAAATATTGTTTATATAAGGGAAGTAAAAAAGGTATTTTACATATATCTGGATATAGAGTTTGAAGCTGTTTTAAAAAAAGAGGGAGTAAAAAAGGAAGATCTTTATAGATTACTTGTTGGTAAACTTCCTGTTCTATTGGCTGTAAAAAAAGGAAAGTTCTCTTTTACTCCAGGATTTATAAAATACAGTGATGACATTGATGTTTATGTTCCTTTAGAAAAAATCATAATGTTTTTAAGTAGACAGTTAACTCCTCAAGAAGTAGAAAGAAAGATTTCTGATGAAAAGTTAGTTTATGAAAAAGCTGAAAACTGGGAAGAACTAGCAGAAAAAGCTTATCTAACAGAAAAAGAAAAACAAATTCTTGAAGCCATTGATGGTAAAAAAACAGTTGAAGATATAAAAAATGAACTTGGAATTGATGACTTGACTTTGAAAAGAGCCCTTTATGGATTTTTAGCTGTAGGTTTAATAAAAAGGGCAAAGAAAAAGAAAAAGCTTGGATTTGACCTTACAAAAGGATTATTGAAAAAAATAATAGGAGTAATAAAAGGATTGTAAAATGGAGGAAAAGGGAAAAAAGCAAAAGCAAATAAAAATAGTAGTTTCTGGACCTTATGCAGCAGGAAAGACTCAGTTTATTAATACTGTAAGTGAAATTCAAACTGTTCAAACAGAAGCAAAAACGACAAAAAAAGGTGAAAAAGAGAAGAAAGACCATACTACCGTTGCAATGGATTTTGGAAAAATCCAGATTGATGATGAACATGTGCTTTACTTGTTTGGAACACCTGGGCAATCTAGATTTGACTTTATGTGGGATATTTTAGGTAAAGGTATGGTAGGACTTGTAGTTCTGGTTGACAGCACAGACCCTAGTACATTCCACGAAGCGAGAAAAATTATAAATTTCTTTGAATCTAGATATCCTTCTCCTTTTGTTGTAGGTTGTAATAAGCAGGACTTAGAAGGTGCATGGAGTCCAGAAGATATTAGAACAGCATTAGATTTAGATGAAGATGTTAAAGTTATCCCGCTTGTAGCACTGGATAAAGAAAGCGTAAAGAATGTATTACTAGAATTATTAGAAGAAATAGCTCATCATATTTAAAAAGGGGAAAATTCCCCTTGAAGGTTATTTAACTTCTTTTTTTATTTTTTCGCCCCAAGTTCTGGCTTTTTCAATGAGTTCTTCTTTACATAGTGTTAGTACTTTCTTACTAGAAACAACAACTTCTCCATTAACAATAACAGTGTCAACATCTTTTCCTGTTGAGGAATAAAC
The DNA here is from genome assembly GCA_015490675.1 of Hydrogenothermaceae bacterium. Lineage (GTDB taxonomy): Bacteria > Aquificota > Aquificia > Aquificales > Hydrogenothermaceae > Hydrogenothermus. The sequence continues at coordinate 810 of WFXI01000213.1, read as the reverse complement.
AATATGAATATAGGGGTCAAATATTGGCTGTAGATGAGGGTCGTTTATATCTATTAAAACTATATCTGCAAGTTTTCCTATTTCTAAGCTTCCTATTTTATCTTCTAATCTTACTGCTTTTGCTCCCTGTAGTGTAGCCATAGAAAGAGCTTGTTTTGCATTTACAACAGTTGGGTCTAAAGTTGCTCCTTTATGGAGTTTTGCACAGGTTGCCATTTCTCCAATTAAATCTAAATCATCATTTGATGCTGTTCCATCTGTTCCAAGACCAACAGTTATTCCTGCCTCTAGCATTTTAGGAATAGGTGCTATTCCTGATGCAAGTTTTAAATTACTTTCAGGACAGTGAGATACCTTAACATTATTTTTAGCTAGTATTTCTATTTCTTCTTCTGTTGGGTGAACCATATGGGCTGTTAAAACCCTTTCATTTAAAACTCCTATTTTTTCTAAATGTTTGACAGGAGTTGCTCCATATCTTTCTTTTATTTCATTTACTTCATGTTTAGTTTCTGAAACATGTATATGGAATAAAACATCATATTTTTCTGCTAAATCCATAGCTTTTTTCAGTGTATCTGGAGAGCAAGTATATGGTGCGTGAGGACCAACACAAGGGTAAACAAACTCATCTTTTTCAAACTGTTTTATAAATTCTTCTGTTTTTTGTAGTCCTTCATCAGGAGTTTTTGCTCCTGGAGTTGGAAAATCTAATATTCCTGTACATAAAACTCCTCTAATTTTTGCTTTTTTTATACTTTCTGCAACAGCATCTTCAAAGAAATACATATCAACAAATGTTGTTATTCC
>WFXI01000212.1 GCA_015490675.1 Hydrogenothermaceae bacterium | reverse complement strand
TTTCCTGCATTTCCTTTACAGCTTCAACAGAAAAGCTACAGCTCCCATATTTCAAATAGTTATACAAATCAATTACAGACCCTCTAAGACTATCATCTCCAAAATCACGCCAAGCCCATAAAGAACCTTTTAATACTGCACTACAAGAAGGGTTTTTTTCATTTCTAAGGGAGAATACTACACGGTTATACTGCACTTTATACGGTATTCCAAAGTAATCAAGAATATCCGTTATTGGTATCTCTTTTACAGCTTCAATTTCAGAACGGGATATAATCATCATTATCCTCGCTATCTACTAATGTCTCTAAATCACTATTCAGCTCACTATTAACAGTATTTCCTTTTAACTTATCAAGTATTAGCTTCGCTTCCTCATCTTTCATTTTCCAGATGTGATTTTTTATAGCCTCAGGAGCTTTAAAGATACGAATAGAGCCTGTATCATCTGTTATCTCTATTTCTTCAGGAAGCTCCTCAAGCTCTTTGACTATATCAAGCAATTCCTTTTTAACTTCCGATATGTCATTATTAAAAAGTAAAGACAAATAAGGACTATCCTCATTGACCTTGTAGAATAGTTTGTTTGTAGCCCCGCCCCTTATAGTTTCAAACAATCCCTTCTGTGTATATTCTTTAATAACATTATCAATCTTGGTAATACCTACACTTGGAAGTTTCTCCTTTATCTTTTCTTTTAATTCTTTCTGTATTAAATCCTTATCAGATTTTCTAATAACTGACACAGCAACACGAAGAATAGTTAAAATTGTTTCATCAAGAATAGCCACATCATCAATCTCTATTTCAAAATCATCTTTCAAAATAACAGTCAGTTCTGATGAAGTTCTATATCTTTGCTTAGCAACACTCAAACCCCACTTTTCAATCAAAGACCCATCTTTAAACGCTTTAACCATATAAACACTATCAGCCATATCCTCAATTTGAGTATGACCTTTAGTTTTGCCTGTTGTTCTTGCTATGTGATGAATACCTGCAAAGGTAAGACCCTTCAAGTTTGAGTATTTTCTCAACATATTCATAAATGCGGTAGTTTGCTTTTGGTCGTTTGTATCTATGAAGTTTTGAATACTATCAAGGAATACCACACTGTTATTATCTACAGCCTCAAACAACTCTTTTAAAAACTTACCTACACTCCCCTTATTTCGCTTTTCCAGATAACGCAAATAGTGATTTGTATTGATATATACCAGTAAATCCTCTACCCCTAACTTTTCTATAACCTCAGGAAGATTTCTATCTTTTGGAAGGTCAACAGGATTATCAAAATCTACATAATAAACTTTTTTACCTTCTTTAAGATATTGAAGGGCTAAGGCATATAAAAGTAAGGTTTTTCCTTCTCCAGCCTTAGCTACAAAAATATTAATTCCTTGTTCTATAAAGAAACCCCAACGAATATTTTTAGTCTCAACATTCTTAATGTCATCAAAGGAATACTCAATTAAAGACCAAAAATCTTGAATTATAGATTGATTTGAATTACCATTATTTTTAGCCATCGTATTTCTCCTTTATGTCGTATTTCTCCTTTACGGTGGTTTATTCTCGGTAAAGCTAATAAGGGAGTGTTCCCAGCACTCCCATTACTAATTTTCAACTTCAATAAACTCATTTATATCCTTCCCTAAAATTCTCCAAGACTTACCAACCCTTTTAGCCTTTAAACGACCAGTCTTTATGTAATAATAAACAGCTTCTTTTGTAATTCTTAAAGTTTCTGCTATCTCTTTTGGAGTATAAACTTTGTTATCCTCAAAAAGTTTATCCATAATCATTTTCACCACCTCTTTTTTTTTATTATCTTATATATTTTCGTTTTTTTTGTCAATTTATAAACCTTTAGTTTTATAAAACTATCCCTATATATACCCATAAAACCCATAAAACTCAGTAGTGACGCGGTTTTGAGCCTATAAAACTGGTTATATATACCCATAAAACCCATAAAACTCAGTAGTGATGCGGTTTTGAAGGTTATAAAACACTCATAAAACTACAAAAGCGTTGAGTATCAATGCTTAGAAAAGAGGTTTTTTATAACGACTTTTTTAATACCCTTTCTCAAATCCTTATGTCCCAATGGTTTTATAGTTTTATGGCTTTTATAACATTTCTTTTTATTAATCGTAAACCTTACCAATAAAATGGAAAAAATAGAGAAAACAGACAGAAGGAGAGGAGATTAGATAGAGGAATTGGCGGAAAAACTGGAAAAACTGGGAGGGGGGCGGGAAAGGTGGGAAAAGGAAAAAACTCTACTCCCTCTGTCTGTAAACTCCAAAAAAACAAAAATGCTTATATTGAAACGAAGTTTCAATAATTAGCGGTTGACGAATTTTTTAAGTGGATAAAATTATTATTAGGTTAGGAAATCTCATCTAGGAGATAATCAAAGCGTTTTTCTTTTCTCATCTAGGAGGTTTAAGAAAGCGTTTTCTTTTGATAGTTAGCGTAAAATCCCTATCCCATCTATTTTCTGAAATTCAAGTGTAAACTTCTTTAATATTCTTATCTAGGAGATAAGGAAAAAGAGATTTTTTTATCTTCATTATTTTTTTTTCATCAAGGGATAGGGTCGGCATTCCACCCAGCCGTAAGGGTGTTGTAAGACCTAAACACTTAAATTTCATAGGGGGTAGTCTGTCCTGATGGCAAAAGGTTTTAATAAGATGAATATAAACCGTTCTTTAGAAGTAGTAGGTAAGTTTTGGAAAATGGGAATAGGAATGAGTAAGAAGGAAGTTATGGAAAGATTTGGGGGTAGAACGCCTTATGTTCATTCATATAGCACATTTAATAGATATATGGGAGTTGTTAAGGAGTTTGCTAATTATGTTAGGGAAAATTATGGTGTTAATAGGATAGACAAAATAAAAGTTGAACATATAGATACTTTTTTAAATGATAAGATAGCTAAAGGTTATTCTGAAAAGACTTTAAAAGTAAATGCTTCCGCTTTAGAAAAGTATTGTCAATCTATAGGTAGAGAGGATTTATATAAACATTTAAAGGAAAATTACCATCATTATTATGGAAGGGCTAGAGCATATGTTAAAACTCAACCTTTTTCTAATCCAGAAAAAATAATAACTTCCTTAAAAGACCCAGCTCATAGGACAATAGCGGAGCTTCAATATAGGACTGGGGCAAGGCTAGGAGATGTAAAGAAAATTCAAATAAATGAAGAGAAGAAACAAGTAATAATAGAGAAATCAAAAGGTGGAAGGGATAGGGTAATAGATTATTCTGATAGACCAGAAAAGTTTGAAAGAGTAAAAGAGTTAAGGGCGGATTTAGATAAATATTTAGCGGAAAGAAGTTGGAAGGAAATAAGAGAGACATACCCAGAAGAATTAAAGAAAGTAGCTAGTATGCAAAGTGAATTTTATACTGGGACGCATTCATTTAGAGTTAATTACGCTCAAGAACGATTTAAGGAATTGACAAGTCAAGGTTTATCACCACTTCAAGCGGACAAGATTTTAACTCAGGAGTTAGGACATAACAGGATAGAGATGAGTCAATATTATAGGAAGTAAAGAAAAAGGTAATTGTGAATTTTTTTTGTAATATATTTTGCTAAGAAAATTATGATTTTTTGTTCAATTATTTAGACATATTAAACGGAGGTTTTATTTGTTATGTTTTATGAAATTTTTGCTTTAATTTTTTGGGTTATTGTTTCTTGTAGGATTATTTATCTTCTAGTTTTTAGAAAAAACTTTTTTTTATATTTAAGGGATATTTTAGGAATTATCCTTTTTATTGTTTTTCTTCCTTATATAATTTTCCTTTTTTCTCCTGCTTATGCTGATACTTTAGATGTTTATGTATCATTATCAACATCTGTTCCTGAAATCGTTAGATTTAATGGATTATTACTTAATTCTTTAGCAATGGCAATACCTACTGCTTTAGGTGGTGGTGCTTTAATATTAATAGGTAGAGATTTTTATGTGGCTACTCAAAAATCTATAACAGAAAGTCTTTTAACTGCAAAAATGGCTGGTTTTATGTTTTCTAGAGGTTTGTCTGCTTTAGGTAATAGATTTCCTATATTAGATGATGGAGGAGGAGGTGGTGGGTCTGTTGTATCAGAACCTAAACTTTCTCAATTTTTGAGTAAGGATTATGTTAATTATGTTAATAGTTTAGATGATTTTTCTAAAAACTTAGCGATTAAGCAGTTAGAAGGGACATTTAAGTATTATGGCACTCCAGAAGATTTACAAAAATTTTATAATACATATTCTTCTAGTTTTTTAAGACATTCTTCAAATGATTACTTCATTTAATATTTTTGTATATGGGACATCTTCTTTTTTTATAAACTTTTCTAAACTTTCTATATTATTGAATTCTACTATTTTATATGGAGTTGCTAGCACTTCTAGTTCTCTAGTGTTTTTATTGACAAAGATTATTGCCATTTCATCGAGACTTTCATTCAATAAGAGGTTTATATATTTACTTGCAATTTCATTATTATTTGGTATGTATTCAATTTTATTTCCTTTTATTGCTCCAAAGTTAAATATTTCACTGCTTTTATCTTCTAAAGAGTATATGTCATATAAATAAAGGTTTTTTTCTATTATTTCATTTTCTAAATTTTTGTTTCTTCCATATAAGACAAAATATGCTGTTAATTTTTTTGCAAAGGCTACCTTTGCAAGCTCCTTTACTTTTTTTATATTGATATCTGTTTTGGGAAGGAGGTATATGTTAATACCTCCAGACAATAATAATGCTGTATTTACAAAAATTAATATGGTGTTTTCTTCTCCTTGAAAAATTACATATTTTTTACTTTTATCTCTTTTTATAAGTTCCTTTACTAGCTTATCATCTTTTAGCATTTTCTTTCTCCTTTGAGCTTTTTTTCTACATCTTCTTTGAACTTCATAAATTCCTCTTTTGGTATTACAAATCTTTCTTCAGGAATAAATATAAATTCCTTTATAGTATAGTCCCATACATTCCAGATTACCTCGTTGTTTTCTATAAGGAAATAATCAGGATTTACATTATATTCTCTTGCAGTTTCTATTAAGATTTTTTCCTTATCCATTGTAATTTCCTCCTTGTTTCATTTTGTATCTTAAAGTTAAATATAGTATCTAAAAGTTAAGAAGTCAATACTTTTATTTACTTGTGTTGACAATTAGAGACTTTCTGTTATATTAACCTTAAAGAAAAAGGAGATGTAAATGAGGAATATAGATAAGAAATTATTAACAATAAAAGAGGTTTGTGAATACTTAAATGTTTCAAAGCCAACTATTTATAGATTAATAAAGGAAGGAAAATTAAAACCTATAAAAATTGGTAGAGCTACTAGATTTGATAAGGAAGATATAGATAAATTCATTGAAGAGCAGAAGAGGAATTAATCAAATACTCATTTAAATCCTTAGCTCCATACTTCCAGACCTTAGCATTATCAAGCTCTTTTTTCATTTTTAAAGCGGTTTCTAAACCTGCTTTATCCATATCAAGAGCCAATATAACCTCTTTAAACTCTTCTTTTTTTATCAACTCAACAGCCTTTTTCCAATTAGCAGTAGAGTTTAGAATAACGATGTTATTTTTTCTT
>WFXI01000211.1 GCA_015490675.1 Hydrogenothermaceae bacterium | reverse complement strand
AGTAGATACTGTTATATTTTAAGCTTTTAGAACATAAGAAACAGGGCTTACAGGCTGGTTTATCTCTCCAGCTACAAATCCATTACCCATTGTTCCAGCTGTTTCACACTGGTAAACCACATCAAAAGTTTGAATATCTGCAGGAACTATTACAGTCTCAACAGGCTTGAAAATAGTTTTACCATCTTTTGCAATAAGTTTAATGTTCTCATTAATCACTATTTGAGGATGAGGAACTTCAAAGGTGAACCTAACAGTAGTTTTTGCTGGTTGAGGTGGTAGTCTAATAACCCCAAGCCATTCTCCAAGTAAATCTAAAGCCTCTCCAGATGCATATCTTAAAAAGTTTTGTTTTCTGTAATAGTTAATCTTTCCTTCAAGCTGGGTCCTATTGTATGCAATTAAATCTATTAAAAAGCTTTCTACATCTGAAGGATTAACCCATTTGCCGGTAAGTTTATAGTAATCTTCTCTTAGTTTTGCAATTAATTCATCTGGAGGTGTTATTGTAAACATAGCCTACTCTCCTATTTTGGAATTTCTATTGGTTTTGTTAATATGTCCATTGCGTTTTGATAGCCCTCTAAAACAGAAGCTAAATCAACTGCTGAAAAGCCTAAAACAATACCAGCGGAATAATCACCAGTTGGTGGATTAGAAGCATTATAAATACGATTTACTAAAGTACCACTTGCTGGAGCAAGCTCCAAAACATAAAGCCCAGTTCCTCGAAGTTTGTTAAGTAAATCTCCAGTTCCAGCAAGCATATTATTTAAAACATTTATTTTCTGTCCAAGTTGGTCAGCCACTGCTGAATATTTATTAAATAAATCTCCTGCTTCTGCTTGTATCTTTCCTAAACTTTGAGCTGAACCTGAAAATACATCTCCAAGTGTTTTACTTTGCCATACATCAGCCATAATTTTCCTCCTTCAGTATATTTGGTTTGGCGGGCTTGTTGTGCCGTTATTGCTGTCTGTATGAGTATGTGAGTTATAAATGGTTAAGAAATCATCTACCATTAGTTTTAATCCAGCTGGAGCTGTCATTAGTCCACTTTGAGCTGTTATAGTTCCTGTTGAAGATATATTACCTAAAACTAACAAATTACCTTGAAGTGTTATATTCCCTTCAATCTGCCAAGAAGTCATCTTTAAACTACCTTGATTAAAAGCTTCTGTTTTTGTTTGAGTTTCCTCTACTTTTGATTTAGATTTTAGTGTTATTTGATTATTTATGTTAACTTCTGCATCTTTCTTTATATCTAAAAATAACTTGCTGTTTTCCCTGTCATACTCAATAACCGTTCCATCTTTGAATTTCTTTACCCATTTATCCCTTGTAGCCTCTGGAGGTTTATCTTCCTGTGTATAAAAACTTCCAATTACAAATCCTCGCTCAAAGCTTGGAGGAGTAAAAACACATAAAACCATCTCATCTATATCAGGTAGCCAGTATTCTTTATCAAACTGTGTTTTTGTATATAAAACAGGTAGCCAGTATGTTGTAAGATTGTCGTGTTCTTCAAGCTTCACCCTTACAAGTCCTCTTTCTTCATCAATAGCAACCACTTTACCAAGGGCAAAAATCCTGTTTAAAATGCCATATATATGCTCTACCTGTTCTTTTAACTCCCGAATATCGCTAAACAATTGTTTTCCTCCTTCTTTGGCGTGCCACATAAGATTCTGTTTCTCTTTTAGTTTGTAGTCCCATTATTGCTTTTTGCAGAGCATCTATAACATCGTCATAAGCAACAGAAGGATATTCTTTTATTTCATTTATTAATTCCTTCTGGTCTTTTTGTAGGTAAATCTGCCCATTTTCAAATAATGGTTGTAAGGTTAAAATTCTTTCTTCTTTTGCTAAACGAGGTTTTTCTATTTGGACAGGTAAATATACATTTTCTTCCATAGCAGCCCATTCTATTGTTTCTTTAGCATAATTTTCCTGAGCTTGAATACCCTCAAAAATTATTCGTTTAGGTCTCCATCTTCTATATGCGTCTACAATAGCTTTCCTAAAATTTTTGTAGGTTACATGTTTTCCATAAGCCTCCAATACAAATATTCTGGCTGTCGGACGATGTTTCCCAACAATTACATAGGCATAATAATCTCCTGTTCCTGTAACTGCAGGGTCAACACCCATACTGATTTCTAAATCCGAAATGGAAGGTAATTCATTAAAATCATAAAATTTAATCCATTCTTCTCGGAAAAATTTAGATTTCTCATCTACTGGTTCATTCATATACTCATTAGCCCAAGCTGTAGGTCCTACTGCTTTTCTTCTTTTTTCTAATTTTTCTTTACTCCATCTTGATTCCCAGATTGATTGCTTATTCTCGTTATATGCAGAAAACCTTAAAAATACCCAACTGTCTAATATTTCATCTTCGTTATCCCAATCTCCTATAATACGCTTATAAATTCTGCTTGGAAGATCATCTCCATGCATTATTGTTTGAGTTAGAATGAGTAAAGCTTCTTCTCCTAATGGATATATAGTTGAGAAAAACTCATCATATAACCAATCTCTGTACTCTTTATTTTTTATTCTTTTCTTTTTCTGAAGGTCATCTACAATAACCAAATCAGGTCTTTTTTCATAGTTAGTAATACCTCTTGCTGCAGATTCAATACCAAATGCTGAAATTGCAGCTCCATTTTTTAATTCTATATGTTCTGACTGCCATATTTCTCCTACTAAATCTCCAAAATCTTCTCGTAGTTTTTTATTTGCTTCAAACTCTCTTTTTATTTTACGCAGTTCTTTATTTGCAAGTTTTTGATTGGCTCCAAAAATAACAGCATAAGATGTATCTCCCCTTAAAATTTTCCAGATAGGATATGTTCTGATAAACCTTGTAGATTTAGAAAAACCGCGAGGTTCTATATCAAGAATGCCTTCAAAATCTTTCTTAGGCTTTAGTTTTATCCAGTATTTATAATGCATCCAGGTTCTTAATGCTTTTATATGTTCTTGGGTAAGTTCTCTTTTATTGACAATATCAAAAATTATCTTGTGGTATTCTGCTGGTTCAGATTTAAAGTAATGGGACATATAAGTTTTGGCAAAAAACCAAAAATCCTGCTTAGCTTTTTTAACTCGTTCAGCTTTTTCTTTATCTACTGATACATCAACCTTTTCTAAAGCCTTCTTTAGTGCTTTCTTCTTTAAACTCATAATGATTTTTTGATTATCTCAACAACAGTATTTGCAAGCTCTGGATTATCTTTAAATCTTTCTTTTGCTTCTTTAGTAGCCTTTTCAAGAAAACTTTCAAACATTTTGCTATATTTGTCTTCAAGTTCTGTTTGAGTTTTTTCTGTGTATGCTGTAGCTCTCATGAAGTTTGAAAGTGTGTTCATTGCATCTTTTATGATTGATAGATGCTTTTCTAAACTATCTATATCTGCAGTTTTTGATACATTATCAAGCACATATATCAGTTGTTGATAGATACCAACCAGAGCAAAAGATAAGCCTTTAGTAGCAGATAAAAGCTCTCCATTTTCAAGAGTTTCACCAAACATTAATGCAATATCAAACATATCTTGTTTATCTTTAAACCAGTTCCAGAGGGATTTGTAGGAAATTTCTATTCCGTATTTTTCCTCGAGGTAGTTCTCCAGATACTCAAAAGTTCTGCCCTGTCTTCTAAGCTGAATAACTTCCTGTTTTATATGCTCTGGTAGTTTGTCAAACTTTTTTAATCTTGTTTTTTTCATTTTAAGTCCCTTGGCAGTTCTATAGTTTCATCAATTCTTTTTTTGTCTATAAGTAGATATGCTTTTTCTGTAGCAAATAAAATCGTATCAGCATCAAGATAAAGGGCTTCTTTTCTTAAATATCCCTCGTTAATAAGGTCTAACACAATGTCTTTCAATATAGATAGTTCAATTGCAGCAGGTTCGTAATACCTCAATAAAAGTGCATAAATCTCTCCAAGAGTAAGTCCTGATAAAGGCTTAACATTTCTGTAAAACCCAAGAATTCTACCTTTTACTTTTGGTTTTTCAATCATTTTTCCACCCCGTTATTTTTTAATGCAATATGAAAAAGCTCTTTTATTTCAGCTCTGAATTTTTCATCTCTTTCTATAAGCGTTTGATGAAGAACTTCAAATTTTCTATTTGTATCATTTACAAGGGCAATAAAATCAAGCTTCTCTACATAATTGTTTTCTTGTTTTAGAATTTTCTTGTCCAGTTCGTGATATTTTTCTTTTTGCTGGATTTCTAATTGATGATATAAAGAATGAAGTTCCTCTATTTCATCTGAAATTCTGTCAAATTTTTTCTCAACTGATTTAAAATGCTCAGCTATAAAATCTTTAATCTCTGCAGTTTCTTTAGCTCTACTTTTATTCTGAAAAAATAAATAAACTATAATGACGATTAAAACAGCTACTGGAGGTAGATACTCTTTAATTGATGAAAATAACAGCCCTTCCACTTTATACTCCTACATAGATTTCGTGGAATAAAAGATAGATCAACTTTAAAATTGATGTGGCAACCTTGCCATTATGAAAAAATTCTGATTTATTTTGAGATTATCTTTTTGAAGTTTTAAGCCTATTTGATAATAATATCTGGCTTATTGTTCATTTTTTAAACTCTCTTCTAAACTTTCACACCAGTTTCTATACTTAAGCCAGTTTTCAGATATTATCTTTGCATTTTCTACATCAGCACAGTAGTAGTATTTTCCTTCAAAGTTGACTCTAAAAATTTGGTAAGTTTGGAATTTTGGTTTCTCAGGAATAACAGGCTTTTGACACTCTATATAAACAGGCTTTTCTATGTATTTGTAAACTATTTTGGGTTGCTGTTTAACCCCACAGCTACTTACCAATGCTGTTAAGCACATTAAAAATAATATCTTTTTCATTTAAAACCTCTTTGGTTTCTATTTTGAAACTGCACTTTTTTTTGTAAATTACTGTTGGCTTTATATCTTTTGTTTTACTTTGTTTTAATTTTTGTAGGTCCGCTATTAGCTTTTCTTTTTTGTTTAATAAATTTTTGCAGGTTCTTTTTTGGTATTTAATTTCTCTTTGAAGCTGGTTTATTACTGTTTGCTTTGCATTTATATTGCTTAGAAAGGTTTTGTTATTAGACTTACATAGCTTTAGATTACTTTGTGTTTCTTTTAATTGAACTTTTACTTTGTATATGTGCTTTTCAAGCATATCAATTTTTAGTTTCTGATAAAAGAATATCCCTGCAATAACAGACAGTATAAAAGCATAAATGATAACTTTCCTATTTAGAAGCCCCAAAAGATTTAATAGCTGTAGCAACTTTGTTTACTCCGTAAAGTGATAGTAAAAGCAAATAAAGATTTTCTGGTATATCTGGAAGCTCTTTTGTATGGTATGCAATGTATGATGTCCACATAAGATAAAAAACTATAATAATTGCTGTAAAAACTCTACTAAAAGATGTTTTTCCATTATCGTCTTTAAACAATTCTTTCATAGTTTAAAAGCCTCATTATTTTTCTTGAGTATCCTTCTACATCGCCGTTGTAGTATTTTGCAAATTTGCGTATTTTTTCAGGGTCTGATTTTAGATCTTCAATGGAGAAGTTGATTTTTTTTAGCTGTGTGAATTTTTCAAATGCTTGTTCTTGCTCTATTTCGTCAAATAGAAATTCAAAAACTGTTTTATCGGTCAGCCCGTAAAAATATAGGTTATAGCCCATTATTTGAAAATAGCCCCAAGATGTAGAGGCTATCATATAGGCTGTATCGGTGTTGCATTTATGAAGTTCTTTAATCCTCTGTATAGCTCTGTCGTTAAATTCTTGCTCTTTAAGTCTTTGGTAAAAATGCGGTTCAAAACGAACTGCTAACTTATTATTTGAGCTTTCTATTTGTTTTATTATGTCTTTTAATTGCATTTAATTTACCTCACGGTAAGGGTGATTGTTGTATAGACTGTTGATATATCTGCTGTTCTATGTTTTTCATGTTTATTGAATTTAGTTCTTCAACACTTGTAAATGCTGCAAGGTCGTTGTCTATGTATGACCAGATGAGATCGTCGTATGTCTGATACCAAGAAAGAATAGCCTGTGCTTCTTGGTCATTTTGGGAGGCGTAAAATTGAACATCTGCAAGTGAAATGTAACCATAGCTGTCTAAAATTTTCTGAAGTCTCTGCTTTTCATATAACAAAAGTTCTTTTTGTTTTTGTTTTTTCAATTCATTCAAAGATGGTAGAGGT
>WFXI01000210.1 GCA_015490675.1 Hydrogenothermaceae bacterium | reverse complement strand
ATGTGTCTTTAAGAGTTATTTCAGAAGACAGACCAGGACTACTTGCAGAGGTTTCTTCTGCTATAGCATCTCAAAAATCAAACATATCCAATGCAAATATAAGAACTAGGGCAGATGGAAAAGCTATAAATGATTTTATTATATCTATAAAGAATAAAGACCATCTTAACAAAGTAATATCTGCAATAAAAACAGTAAAAGGCGTAGATGAAGCATTTAGATTGCAAAAAACAAGATAATTTCCTATTCGAAAAAGCCAAAGTCCTAAAAGCTATTAGAAACTATTTTGATAGTACTGGTGCAATAGAAGTTTTTACAGACATTTTACAGAAACATCCAAATTTGGATAGTAATATTTACCCATTGAAACTTAAAGCTACTAATTCCAGTGGTGAAGAAAGGAGTTACTACCTTCATACTTCACCAGAATTACAAATGAAAAAACTACTAGCAAAATACAAAACAGATATATATCAGATAACAAAAGTATTTAGAAACTTTGAAGGTTCAAAAAAACATAAAATAGAATTTGCAATGCTTGAGTGGTATAGGGTAGGATACAATTTAGATGACTTAATGGATGATACTCAAAATATATTCATTGAGACAGCTATTTCTTTGTATAAAAAACCTATTATTAGCTATCAGGGAAAAACCTTTGATTTAAGAAAAGTAGAAAAAATAACTGTAGATGAGGCTTTTTATAAATATACTGGAATTTACAGTGAAGATTACTCAAAAATGATAGATTTTCTACGAGAAAAAGAAAATATTAAACAGGAAATACCTTACGAAGAAGTGTTTTTTAGGATATATGCTTTTTATGTAGAGCCAAATTTGGGAAATGAAAACTTAACTTTTATTTATGATTATCCTCCTCAATTCTCAGCAATGGCAAAAATAGAAAATAATAAAGGAAAGAGATTTGAAGCCTACATAAATGGATTAGAGTTAGTTAATGGATATTTCGAATTAACAGACCCTATTGAGCAGGAAAAGAGGTTTATAGAAGATATAAAGCAAAAGGAAAAGGAAACAGGTGAAAAATATACAATAGATAAAGAATTTATAGATGCTTTAAAATACTTATCTGAGTGTAGTGGAGCATCTTTAGGTATTGATAGACTATTTATGGTTTTATTTGATAAAGATAATATTTGGGAGATTTAAAACTGAAGAAAAAGGAATTTAAATATAAAGAAAAAAGAAAAGTATATGGGTACATAAAGTTTATAAAGTTTACTCTATATAACATTCTGGAAAATGAAACCAGCCCGTATAAGCAACTTTACGATATAGGAGCACTTTTCCTTGTTATTACTTCTTCAATTGCAATTTTATTTGATATAGTCCCTCACTGGAATGCAAAATTACCACCAGACTTAGATGCATATTTAAGTGCTTATGAAGAAGTAGTTTTATGGTTTTTTGTAGCCGAATATGTACTTAGATGGTGGGTAATATCTAACTTTTCTTCTGATTTTAAAAAAGGATTTTATAAGTATCCTTTTAAAAGTTTACCTTTAAGAGTAATAGATGGTTTGGTAGAAGGATTAAAACCTAAAATTAGATGGATGCTTTCCTTCTATGCAATTATAGACTTACTTGCTATACTTCCTATCTTTAGACCTTTAAGAGCTTTTAGAATTTTAAGACTCCTTAGAATACTTAAAATAATTAGATATGGTGGAGCAATAAAAAGCCTATTATTAGCGTTACAAGAACAATCTCTTCTTTTTATGTTTATACTTTTTGCCCTTGCAACATGGATAATTGGAATATCTCTAGTTGTCTATGTAATTGAGTATAATGCAGGAAATGAAACCTTTACAGATATGTGGGATGCTATATATTGGGGAATTGTTACAGTATCTACTGTTGGATACGGAGATATTACACCTATTACAGAAGAAGGCAAATTTTTAACTGCTGTTATGATTGGGGGAGGTATGATATTAGTTGCTTCGTTAACAGGTACATTTTCTGCAGCATTAGTAAGTAGATTAATGAGTGTAAAAGGAGGAGACTTAAAGTTGGAAACTTTAGAAAATCACATTGTAATTTGTGGATGGAACGAAACTGCAGAAGAAATTGTTGAACAGATGATTTCAATGGGGTTAGACAAAGAAAAAGGCATAGTTATCATAACAAATATACCTAAGGAAAATTTAGGAATAAAACTTCCAGATTATATTGGTTATAAAAAAGGAGATTTTATACAAGACCATATACTTTTAGATGTAGCTGTAGATAAAGCTTCAGATGTGATAATTGTTGCAGAAAGGGAAGAGGGTCTTAGCGAAAGAAATATAGATGCAAGAACAGCTTTAGCTGCTATGGTAATTTCAAACATAAATCCAGATGCAAATATATATGTAGAAGTACTCCTAGACGAAGATGCAGAAATATTTAAAAAGAGAATGAAAGTAAGGGAAGTTTTAATACACGGACAATTAATAGGAAAAATTCTATTTTCTAGTATATTAAATCCTGGAGCTACAGATTTAATTAAAGAGCTTATAGATAAAGAGGGAGGTATCAAGAAAGTAAGAATGTCTAATATTGGAGAGTTTGAAACCTTTGGAGAGCTTTTAGTAGCTGCTAGAGAGAAAAACTTCTTACCTATTGCAGTGGAAAGGGATAAAAAAGTTATATTAAATCCTAAAGATAATTTTGTATTAAAGCAAACAGATTTTGTATTTTTAATTCCAACAGGTAGCAGTAGATGAAAACTTTAGTTATTACTAGAGAAGAACCTATAGATGAAAATCTAAAGAAGATTGCTAAAAATAAAAAAATAAACTTATTTCATCTTCCATTAATTAAAACTGTCCCTTTATGTATAGAGGGAGAAATTCCTCAAGATTATGATTTTTTAATTATTACTTCAAAAAAAACACTAAAATATTTTAGACAAATAGATAAATTAGATAAAAATAAACCTGTAATTACAACTGGAGAAAAAACAGCAAATTTTCTAAAAATCCTAGAATTTAGTCAAATCATTATTCCTTCAAACCAAAGTGCTGAAGGTATAAAAGAATATATATATGAAAATGATTTACATAACGAAAAATTTTTATTTTTAAGAGCAAAAAAAGGAAAATCTATTGATGTTCCAAATATTACTGTAATACCTGTTTACGAAACCTTAACAAATTATCCAGATAATAAAGAGGAGTTTTTAAGAACAATTAATAAAGATACATATATTTTATTTTCCAGTCCATCTACATTTAAAGGATTTAAGGATAATTTCAACAGCTATAAAGAGATTTTAAGAAAAATTAAAGTTATTCCAATAGGAAATACAACAAAAAAAGAGCTAGAAAAAGAAAAGATAAAAATTTTTACTACTCCTGAAAAACCTTCAATAGAGGAAGTTATCAAGCTACTTTAACATTTTCTTTTAGAGATATTTCACTGGCTTTCTTTAAAGAAAAAGCATCCTCATCAATTAATTTTTTGACAAATTTTGCATTTAAAGCGTGTCCACCTTTAAACGAATAAACATTACCAATTATAGGATATCCAAGTAAATATAAATCTCCAATTAAATCTAAAAGTTTGTGTCTAACAGGCTCATCATCAAATCTTAAACCTTCTGGATTTAAAACACATTCTTCTTTAAAAACAACAGCATTATCTAAAGAACCACCTTTTGCAAGTCCCATATTTCTTAGTGCTTCAACTTCTTCATAAAAACAGTAAGT
>WFXI01000209.1 GCA_015490675.1 Hydrogenothermaceae bacterium | reverse complement strand
ATATTGAGGAATTTTAGGAAGTTCTAGTAAAACTCTACCTATATTTTGTAACGACTTTTTACCTATGTCCAGTTTCCATTCTAAAGATTTTTCAGGAAAGGCAATATCAAGATTTTTTAGAATTACATCTTTTCTATATCCTAATTTCCAGAGGAGAGACCCAAGCCTCTCCCCATTTTTTAAACAAAAGTTTCTGTCTCTTTTTTGAATAAAAGAGGTGATTTCTTTTACAAGATAATAGAGCATTAAAGCTCACCTAACTTCTCCAATTCTTTTTTAGCTCTTTCAAAAATCTTTTTATCTGTTGGGTAAGAGAGCAAGTTATCAACTTCTTCTATTGGATGGAATTTAGCTTCATCAATTTCCTCTTTTTGAGGAACAATATCTCCACCTGCATATTTCATAAGGTAATAGTAGACAAATTTATGAATTCTAACTAATCCTGAGCTATACCAGTAATCAACTTCGCCTAGGTAATTTATAATTTCTGCATCAACTCCTGTTTCTTCTTTAACTTCCCTTAGTGCGGCCTGGTCTCTAGGTTCTCCTTTTTCTATGTTCCCTTTAGGAAAGCTCCATCTAGTTTTTACCCTGATTAAAAGAATTTCCAGCTTTCCTTGTTCATTTTTTCTATAAACTACACCACCTGCAGAAAATTCCCACTCTGTTCTTTCCACTTAATTACCTCCTCTTTAGTTATTCATTAAAATAAAAACCCATAAACTAACTATAAATGCACCGACTATATTTAAAATTAAACCTAATTTTACCATTTTTGAAATTTTAATTAAACGACTTGAATAAATAATTGCATTTGGAGGTGTTGCAATAGGTAACATAAACGCAAAACTAGCAGATATAATAACTCCAACCACTGGATAAAAAACATCTATATTCATACTTTGAAGTGCTCCAATAATAATTGGAACAAAAGTTATTGTCGTCGCTGTGTTTGAACTGATTTCCGTTAAAAATACCATTGATAAAATTATTGAAAAAATAAATAAAAATGCTAAATCTGCAGGAACAATATGAGCAACAGAATTTCCAATATATGAAGCTAAACCTGATTTAACAATGAGCTTACCTAAAGCTATACCACCTCCAAAAAGCAAAACTGTATCCCAATCTATATTCTTTAAATCATTTGTATCTAAAGTAGATTTTCCTTTTTCTGATTTTAATAAAAACAAAAGTATAGCTCCCAAAATAGCAACAATTCCTTCAGGTAGATGAGATTTAAAAAACCTGTATAACTCTTTGTTTCCTAATAAGTTTAAAATTCCAGGAAGTATCCAGAAAGATACGGTTATTAGAAAAATTACAAGTGTATTGATTTCTCCTTTTG
The DNA here is from genome assembly GCA_015490675.1 of Hydrogenothermaceae bacterium. GTDB lineage: Bacteria > Aquificota > Aquificia > Aquificales > Hydrogenothermaceae > Hydrogenothermus. The sequence continues at coordinate 22,939 of WFXI01000209.1, read as the reverse complement.
AAAGCTTTGGTAGTTTTTCTTTTTCTATAGAAACAATTTGTTTTATCTTTGAAAAATCAAAGGAAAATTTTCTTATGTGTAGTTTTATATATAAAAGCAAGAATATAAACATAGCCAGTGCAACAGGAAAAGCAATTAAACTCCATTTTAGAAAATCTATTTCATAACCTACCTCCTTTAAAAATCCAGCCCCTACTAAATTTGTAGGTGTTCCAACAAGAGTTGCTGTTCCACCTATTGAAGCAGTGTAAGCTAATGCTAAAAGGAGATATACTCCAAAATTTTTTGCATCTTTTATCCCTTCTTTTTCAAACAGGTAAATAATTCCTATAGCTAAAGGAAGAAGCATTGCAGTTGTTGCTGTATTTGAAATCCACATTGATAAAAAGAAAGAGATTAATGTAAACCCAAATAAAATTCTAAACGGAGATTTTAGAAAAAAATCTTTTGAAAGTAGATTTAAAGCTATTCTTTTATCTAAGCCGTGTTTAGTCATAGCTCTAGCAATTAAAAAACTTCCAATAAAAAGTAAAATAACAGGATGTCCAAGACTAACAAAGGCTTCCTTTGCAGATGTAACTCCAAAAACAACGGCCAGTGAAACTCCTAAAACTGCAGTTATTCCAAGAGGTAAAACTTCAAAAAACCAAAAAATTCCACAAAATACCATTATAGAAAGGGTAAGTTTTGCATTTGTAGGTATATCTAAAGGGGAAAAGTAAGATAAAATTGCTAAAGTTGGTGCTAAAATTAAACCTATTTTGTGTTTTTCTTTTTCAAAGTTTAGAAAATTTAGCATCTAAAATATCCTTACTCCTGTTTCCTTTGCTTCTTTGGAAATAAAATCATTATTATCAAAAGGTTTAACTACAAGGTCTACTTTTTGCTCTCCTATTTTTTTATCAAGCTGGACTAAAAAATCTAATTTTTTTGAAAAAATATCCTTATAGTTTTTTACTTCTATGTAAATATCTATGTCTCCCCCTCTAGCCTCAATATTAGCTCTAGAGCCAAATATCCAGATTTTTATATCATTTCCAAAAATTTCTTTTGCAGTTTCTATTATAAAATTAATAACTTCTTCTGAAAGCCTAATTTTTTCATATGTTTTTTTCATTTAAGTAAATTTTTATCTTCTCATAAGTTTCTTTTATGTAGTTATACTCTTTTAAAGCTTCTTTTATTGCTTCTAATTTTTCTTCTGTCTCCCAAGGATAAATATGGACAAACTGATTTCTTAGTTTTCTTATTTTATTCCATTTATCTGCACTTTCTAAAAAGTTATACTTTTCAAGAGTGTTTAGTATATCTATAAACGAAGCTTCTGTATAGGGTTTACCTGTCAAAAATTCAAAAAACGAAGGAAAAAGTTTTTCCCCAATAGCACTTTGTAATTTTATAAATCTAAAGATAAAAGCATCCAAGATAATAATGTTTTCGTAGTTCAATAGGTCTATTTCTTCTAAATCTAATTGTTTGATTTTTTTTATCTCATATTCTAATGTATCTAGATGTTTATCTATTTCATCTAGGATTAGTTTAATCTTCTTCATCTTCTACTCTAATAATAATTGCCTCTTTTTCTATAAGTCCACTGTCTTGTATTTCTTTAACTGCTGATTGGAGATTGTTTTCTGATGCTGTATGAGTTAATATTACCAGCGGAACTGTTCCTTCTGGAAGTTCTTCTTGCATTTTATTTACTACTTTTTCCTTTTGTAGAACAGCAGCAATACTAATGCTGTATTTTGCGAAGATTGCAGAAATTTTTGCGAGAATTCCTGTTTTATCTGGAACTGTAAATCTAACATAGTATCTTGTATAAAAATCCTTTACCTTTGTTAAATTTAAATCTTTATGTTTCCAGTTCATAGATGTAATTTCTATTTCTCTTCCTATGTTGTTTGATATACTTTTTGCTATATCTACAATATCGCTAACTACTGCACTTGCAGTTGGAAGACTTCCTGCACCTTTTCCATAAAACATAGTTTCTCCTACAGCGTCACCTTCTACCATAACTGCGTTAAATACTCCATCAACTTTTGATAAAGGATTATCTGAAGGCAGAAATGTAGGATGGACTCTAACTTCTACTTCTCCATTATGGCTTTTTGCTATTGCTATTAATTTAAGTATGTAGCCAAGTTCTTTTGCCAGTTCTATATCTAAAAGAGAAATATTTTCTATTCCTTCTATATGAACCTTTGAGAAATCTACAAAACCCCCATACGCTAAAGAAGCTAAAATTGCAATTTTATGTGCTGCATCTGTTCCATTTATATCTAATGTAGGGTCTGCTTCTGCATATCCTAGTTCCTGTGCTTCTTTTAATGCTGTTTGAAAGTCTTTCCCTTCTGTTAGCATAGAAGTTAATATGTAATTTGTAGTTCCATTTAGTATTCCATATATTTTTGTAATTTCATTTGCTACAAGACCTTCTCTTAAAGCTCTTATTATAGGAATTCCACCTGCAACAGACGCTTCAAAACCTATTCTTATACCTTCCTTTTCTGCTTTTAAAAATATTTCTTTTCCTTTTTCAGCAAGTAAAGCTTTGTTAGCAGTTACAATATGTTTTCCTTTTTCTATAGCCTTTAAAGCAAGTTCAAGGGGAAAGTCAATTCCCCCTGTAAGTTCAACAACTATTGATATATCTTCATCATTTAATATTTCATCTAAAGAATAGGCTTTTTTTTCATCTGGTAAAGGATAAGCAAAATTTTTATTCCAGTTTCTAGTGAATACCTTTTTTAAATTTATTGAAACTCCTGTTTTATCTTTTAAAAGCTCTTTTTTTTCTTCAAGAATTTTAGCTACACCATTTCCAACAACTCCATATCCAACTATTGCAACATTAACTTCTTTCAAATTAACCTCCTTTAGCAAGTCTTAAAACTTCATTTACAAGTTTTTCAATACCTTCTGCCACATCTTTTATAGTTTTTCCTTCCATATAAGCAGGAGTTGATACTATTTTATGTTCTTCATCTACTAAAGCTTCTGATACAGGACATACTAAATGCTGTTGTCCCATAGCTTCAATAGCTTTTGCAACATCTTCATCACTACCAATGGTTAATTTAGCTTTAGCTTCTCTTAATGCAGATGCAACTATCACTGGAGAAATACAAACTGCTCCAATTGGTTTTCCTTTTTCAAACATCTCAACAAGTAATCTTTTTACTTCTGGGATAACTTCTGCATCAGCCCCTTTTTCTAAGAAGTTTGAAAAGTTTTTAGCAACACCATATCCACCAGGCATAATTAAAGCATCAATATCATCTGCAGACACATCATTTATATCTTTTATATTACCTCTTGCAATTCTTGCAGCTTCAACTAATACATTTCTTTCTTCATTCATTTTTTCGCCAGTTAAGTGGTTTATAACTTCTTTTTGAGGAATATTTGGAGCCATGCAAACTATTTCTACTCCTGCTTTATCTAAGAAATATAATGTTAATGTAGCCTCGTGTATTTCTGCTCCATCAAATACTCCACAACCAGCAAGTAAAACTCCTACTTTCATAGCCTCTCCTCCTTTTTAAGTATTATCTACAAAAATTGTGTAATCAAATCAAAAATTTTTCAAGTTTTATTTAAAAAATGGTAAACTAATATAAGTTAAAGTTTTTAGGAGGATTTTATATAAATGTATAAACTTGAAATAGTTACTCCTGAAGGAATAGTTTATAGTGGTGATGTTTATCAGACTGTTGTAAATACTGCAGATGGAGAAATGGGTATCTTAGAAAATCATATGCTTGTTTTAACTAATGTTATTCCTGGAAAAATAAGAATAGAAAAAGAAGGTGAAGAGCCAGTAGAATATGCATCTACATATGGAGTAATAGATGTAGCAGGGGATAAAGTTATTATATTAGCTGAAGAAATATACGAATTAGATAAGATAGACGCAGAAAAAGAAACTGCTCTTCTAGAAGAGGCTACTGCCAAGCTTGAAAGTGAAGAGTTATCTGAAGAAGAAAAAGATAGATATGAAAAGCAAAAATTTAGAGCAGAGACTTTACTTAGACTTTTAGAAGAATCTAAACAAAAAGTATAATTTGGAAAACTACCACCTAACCCCGTTTATTCGGGGGAAGGTTTTAATATATCAGCCACAAAATGGATATAGATTTAACTTAGATAGTGTCCTTCTTTCTAATTTTTTTCAAACAAACAAAAAAAATGCAAAAATCATTGATTTAGGAACAGGTAGTGGAATAATTCCTGTTTTAATTTCTTTAAAATATCCAGATTTAGAATTTTATGCTGTTGAAATTCAAAAGCAGTTTTATGAACTTGCAGAGAAAACATTTAAGGAAAATCATTTAAATGTAAAACTATTAAATGAAGATATCAACTCTTTAAAGAAAACTTTCCCTTCTTCATACTTTGATTATGTAATTACAAATCCTCCATATCTAAAAGAATATAAAACCGAAAATGAAAATCTCTTAATTGCAAGAAGTGAAGAAAAAGCTACAATTGAAGATTTCATAAAAGTGTCTTCATATTTATTAAAAAATAAAGGAAAATTTTTTGCAGTTTTCCCAGTTTATAGGTTTACAGAAGTAATTTTATATTTATCTCAAAATAATCTTATTCCTAAAAGATTAAGGTTTATTTATCCAACAAAAGATGAAAAAGCAACTCATTTTTTAGTCGAGGCTCAAAAAGGTGTAAAGCTTGGAAATGAAACTATAGAAAAACCTTTAATAGTTTACAAAGACTCTAAAAACAAAGTTTACTCTGAAGAAGTTAATTTTATTCTTGAAAAATTTGTTTAAAAACTATACTTCAATGAGTTTTCTCATTTTTATCTGAAATTAAATATTTTAGACTCTTAAATATATAAAAATTTTTAGGAGTAAGACCTATGTTAGACCAAAAAACTCAAGAAATTATCAAATCAACAGCCCCTTTAATAAAAGAAAAGGGAGAACAAATTACAACAAGGATGTATGAGATTTTATTCTCTAAGTATCCTGAAACTAAAGAGCTATTTAAAAATGCTCCACAAGACCAGTATAAAAGACTTGCAAATGCTATTTTTGCTTATTCTGCAAATATTGATAGACTAGATGCTTTAAATGAAGCTATTGAAAGAATGGCTCAAAAACATGTTGAAACAAATGTAAAACCAGAGCATTATCCTCTTGTGAAAGACGCTTTATTAACGGCTATAAAAGAAGTTTTAAATCCTCCACAAGAAGTCTTGGATGCCTGGGATAAAGCTTACGATTTACTTGCAGATGTTTTAATAGAAAGAGAAAAACAACTTTATATGGAAAAAACAGCTTAAACCTTTCCAATAAGTTTTAAAAACTCCTCTTCATTTATAATTTTTACCCCGAGTTTCTGAGCTTTTTGTAGCTTAGAGCCGGGGTTTTTACCTACTACTAGATAACTTGTTTTCCTGCTTACAGAGTTTGTAGCTTTCCCTCCTAAACTTTCAACTATTTCCTGAGCCTCTTTCCTTGAACAGCACTCAAGCTCCCCTGTAAATACAAAAGTTAATCCTTGTAGTTTATCTGCTTTTAGCTTTTCTTTTTCTTCGCAGGTTTTTACACCTAATTTTTTTAATTCTTCAATTGTTTTAAGGTTTTGTTCGTTATGGAAAAAGTCATATATACTATGTGCTACTACATATCCTATGTCTGGAAGTGTCATTAGCTTTTCTACAGACCAGTTTTGAAGTTTTTCTACACATTTTATTTCTTTTGCAAGGGTTTTTGCAGTAGCAAGCCCTACATATCTTATACTTAGTCCATATATCAATCTGTAAATTGGTCTATTTTTAGATTCTTCTACAGCTTTTCTTAGATTTTCTGCAGATTTTTCTCCAAAACCTTCTAGATTTTTAATCTTATCAAAAGGTAGCCTGTATATATCTGGAATAGATTTTAAAATTCCAAGTTTGTAAAATCTTTTTACAGTAGCTTCCCCAAGTCCTCTTATATCCATTGCATCTTTAGACGCAAAATGTCTAATTCTTTCAACTACCTGTGCAGGACAATTTATATTTACACATCTATAAACTGCTTCTCCTACAGGTTTAACAATAGGTGAACCACAAGAAGGGCAGTTTTTAGGAAATTCTATAGGTTTTTCTTCTCCTGTTCTTGCTTCTTTTATAACTTTGACTACATAAGGTATAACATCTCCAGCCCTTTCTACTAATACTAAGTCGCCAATTCTAATATCTTTTTCTTTGATAAAATCTTCATTTATAAGAGATACAGAGGAAACAATAACTCCTCCTATTTCAACAGGCTCAAGTTTTGCTACAGGAGTTATAGCTCCAGTTCTTCCTACCTGAAAGACAACTTTTAAAATTCTTGTTGTTGCCTGTCTTGCCTTAAATTTATATGCGATAGCCCATCTTGGATGGTGAGAAGTTGCTCCAAGAATATCATAAAGGGAAATATCGTTTACTTTGACCACCATTCCATCTATTTCATATGGATAATCATCTCTTTTTTCTTGCCATAAATTGCAGTAATCAATAACTTCTTCTATCCCTTTACAAACTTTTATTTCCTTATACGGAGACTTAAATCCAAGCTCAAAAAGCATTTTTATTGCTTCATTGTGTTTTTTTATTTTTGTTCCAAGTAGATTATTACCATTTTTGTCTGTTGCATATGTAATTTGATAAACAAAAGCTTCTAATCCTCTTTTTGCAACTTCTTTTGGGTCTTGTAGTCTAAGTGTTCCTGCAGCAGCATTTCTTGGGTTTGCTAAAGGAGGTAATCCTTCTTCTAGTCTTTCTTCATTCAGTTTTTTAAATACATCTTTTCTTATTAAAACTTCTCCTCTTATTTCTATTTTGTGTATTCCGTATTTAGAAAAATTTGCAACAAGGGGAATACTTTTTATAGTTCTTAAATTTGGAGTGATATCATCTCCTACCTGTCCATCTCCTCTTGTTGAGCCTCTAATAAATAAATCGTTTTCATATACAAGTGCTATACCTGCACCGTCGAATTTCGGCTCTACTGAATATTCAACAAGATTAAGTCCTGTTATTTCTCTAACTCTTCTATCAAATTCTCTTAAATCTTCTTCGTTATAGGAATTATCTAGAGAAAGCATAGGAGCTAAATGCTGGACTTTTGGAAATTCCTTTATTAATTCATTCGCGACTCTTTGGGTAGGTGAGTCAGGTGTTATTAAATCTGGGAACTTTGCTTCTAAATCTTTTAATTTATGAAATAGCTTGTCATACTCATAGTCAGAGATTACTGGGTCTGCTAGAACATAGTACCTCCAGTCGTGGTATCTAATTACTTCTCTTAGTTTTTCTATTATTTCTTTTGCCTGATTTTGTGTTTTGATTTGTGAGATATCTGTATTTAATAGCTCTTTTGATAGTTGTATTAGTTTTGCTTCTTGCTCTTTTGAATACATTTAGCATCCCCTTATTAGTTTGTAGCGTAGCTTTGCATACCCTCTGTTACTTCTTCTCTTTCTATTTTTTCAGGGAAATAGTAATTTTCGTAGAAAATTTTATCTATTCTTTTTATCGTGTCTTCTTCATTTAAAAATAAGCATACTTTTCTTTCTTGAGGAATTTCAAAAACTAACTTTATATTTCCATCTTTTTGAGGTCTTATATATAAATCAAATTTTGTATCTTCTTTATAGCCTGTAATCCAGAGTTCTTTTGTATCTTCTCTGTAAAGTTTTTCGAAATTGTATTCATCACAAATCTGGTCTATTTTTTCCAAAATTTTTTCCATTATTACCTCAGGCTGTTTATAGTTAGAATAATTCTATAAGGCTTTTAGGAAGTTTTCAATTAATTATTTAAAGAATTCTTCTAATTTCTGGGCTAAATCTATATCTGCTTTTGTAAGTCCCCCTTCACTATGAGTAGTTGTTGATATAGTTATAGTTTTTGTTGCTGTATGGAAAATAATATCTGGATGGTGATTTGTTTCTTCAATTACTTTTCCTATGTGTTTAATAAATTGTGTAATTTTTTGCCAGTCCTCTATATAATACCTTTTAGTTATACATTTAAATTCTCTTTTCCATCCATCTAACTGTTTTAAGTATTCGTTTACTTGTTCATCTGTTAGTTTTGTTTTATCTTCCATTTTTACTTACCCCCTATATTTAGTTTAAACTAATTAAAAGTTAATCCTAAAATTAAGGTAAAAATATGAGGAAAAAAAGGTTATTTGTAGGAAGTTTTATAAATACTGATACTTTAAAGAAAGAGTACTCAAATGTAAAAAAGGAGCTAGGGAATACAATAAAAGGTAAATGGACACCTTTTGAAAATCTTCATATCACTTTCAAATTTTTAGGAAATACAGATGTAGAAAAAATTCCTGATATAAAAGAAAGTTTAAGTAAATATATGGACAAAACAGTGGACTGTAATTTGGATATTAAAGGAATAGGAGCTTTTCCTTCTGTATTTACACCAAAAGTTGTATTTTTAAAGGTAAATGACAATACAGGTATTTTAGAAGATATTTATTACTATGTGCAGTCTAAACTAAAAAACTTAGGTTTTGAGGAAGATAAAACAAAAAAATTTATCCCTCATATAACTATAAAAAGACCTAAAGATGTTGATATAAAGGAGTTTTATAAAAAAGTTAGATTATTTGAGAATAAACTTTTCGTGCAAATAGAAAAAATAGAGATAAATTTAATTGAAAGTGTGTTAAATCCTAATGGGGCAAAATACAGAAAAATATAAGGAGGTTTTATGAAAAAGCTTGTCTATTCTATACCAACAGAGCTTTTTGAAATATTTTTAGTTGAGCTAAATGGGTATGGTGTAGAAGTTTTAAATAAAGATGAAAATGAAACAGTTTTTGCTATTTATGCTGAAGATAGTGAGCTTGAAACTGTTAAAGAAGCAGTAGAGGAGATATTTGAAGACTTAGGAAATGGAAAGTTGATTTTAGAAGAAGATGTAGAAGAAAAGAATTGGGAAGAAGTCTGGAAAGAAGGAATAAAACCAATAGAAATTCCTCCATTTATATTAATACCAGAATGGGAAATTTACGAAGGTGATGAGTTTATTCCTATAAAACTAAAAATAGGAATGGCTTTTGGCACAGGATACCATGCAACAACTCAAATAATGCTTTTTTTAATTCCTAAATATTTATCTAAAGGAGATACTGTTTTAGACGCTGGTTGTGGTTCTGGAGTTTTAGCTATAGCTTCAAAGAAACTTGGGGCTTCAAGGGTTTTAGCTGTAGATATACAGAATGAGGCTATTGAAGAATGTAAAACTAATGCTTGGGAAAATGAAGTAGAAATAGAGTGTAAAAAAGCATCTGTAGATGAAATAAATGAAAATTTTGATATAGTATTGGCTAATATACAAATAGATGTTTTTAGAAAGGTTTTTGGCAATTTAGCAAATAGATTTAATAAGTATTTAATCATTTCAGGTATTTTTAAGGATAAAGAAAAAGAAGAAATATTAGCTATGGCTAAAAATAATAACCTTTCTTTAGTAGAAGAAACATCAAAACCTGAAGACCCTACAAAATTAGAGGATTTATGGTATGGATTTGTATTTAAGAAAGAAAATTGAACATACTAATTTAAAACCAAATGCAACAAGAGAAGATATAAAAAAAACTTTAGAAGATGCGATTAAATATGAGCTTTATGGAGTTTGTATTCCCCCTTGTTATGTTTCCTATGCGAAAAAACTTGCAAAGGACACAGATTTAAAAATAATAACTGTTGTTGGTTTTCCAAATGGGTATAGCAAAATAAAGACAAAGCTTATTGAAGCTATGGAAAGTTATAATGATGGAGCAGATGAGCTTGATATAGTTTGGAATATTTCTCTTTTTAAAAGTGGTCAATATGATTATGTATTAGAAGAATTAAAAACAATAATTTCATATACAAAAGGGGTTATACACAAAGTAATAGTTGAAACTGCTTATCTTACAGAAGAGGAAAAGAAAAAAGCAGTTGAAATTGTTATAAAAAGTGGTGCTGAATATATCAAGACCTCTACAGGTTTTGCACCAGAAGGAGCAAAAATAGAAGATGTTAAGCTGTTTAAAGAACTTTCTAACGGAAGAATAAAAATCAAAGCTTCTGGAGGAATTAGAGATTTTAAAACTGCTTTAAAATTTTTAGAAGCAGGAGCAGATAAAATAGGAACATCTTCAGGGGTAAAAATAATAGAAGATGCAAGAAAATAGAAAATTAGATATAACATTAAGAGATATAATACAAGAAATACCACCAAAATTTATACAAATCTTAACAGGAAAATCTGCAACAAAACTGTTAGATACATCATTACCAGAAGTAAAAGATAGGAGGGTGGATTTTTTAGTAGAACTTGAAGATGGAAAAATATTTCATTTAGAACTTCAAACAAATAATGATAAAAATATGCCTTTTAGAATGCTTGAATATTACACTCTAATTTCTAGGAAATATCCTTCAAAAGAGATTATTCAAATGGTTTTATATGTAGGAGAAAAACCGCTAAACATGCAAAACAAATTAGAAAAGAAAAATTTAAAGTTTAACTATATTTTAAAAGATATAAAGCAGATAAAGTGCGAAGAATTGCTAAACAGTGAAGATTTAACAGACAAAATACTTGCGGTATTATGTGATGTAAAAGAACCTTCTAAATATTTTGGGCATTTATTAACAGAGCTGTTAAAATTGCCAGAAAGAGAAAGAAGGGACTATATAAAGAAACTGTTGAACTTGTTGTCTTATAGACCTAAATTAATGTTAGAGTTTAAGAAGGAGGAAGAAAAAATGCCTCTTACTTTGGATAGAGAAACTATCGAAAATCATCCTCTTTTTAAAGAGGGTATTGAAAAAGGAAAATTAGAAACAAAAAGGGAAGATATTTTAAATCTATACAATGAATTGAATTTAGAGCCAGAAAAAATTGCAAAAATATTAAAAGTTCCTTTGGATTTTGTTAAAGAGGTATTAAATAAAAAATAAATATGCAAGAAAATGAAGTCCTTGAGTTTCAGGTAGACAAAGAATTTGAAGGGAAAAGATTAGACCAGTTTTTGGCATCTGTTTATCCTGAGTATTCCCGTTCGTATTATCAAAAATTAATAAAAGAAGGAAATGTTTTAGAAAATCAAAAAATATTAAAAAAACCTTCTTTAAAAGTAAAAGAAGGGCAAAAAATTTCTCTTATTATTCCACCGCCTAAGCCTTTAGAAGTTATTCCAGAAAATATTCCTCTAAAAGTTTTTTATGAAGATGAAGATTTAGCAGTAATTTATAAACCGCCTCATATGGTAGTTCACCCCTCACCAGGACATACTTCAGGAACTTTAGTCAATGCACTTTTATATCACTTTAAAAATGTTTCTCAGTTTCAAGGAAAAGAAAGGGCTGGAATAGTCCATAGATTAGATAAAGAAACAGCAGGGTTAATGGTAGTTGCAAAGACAGAGTTTGCACATAAAGAACTTCAAAAACTTTTTCAGGAAAGAAAGGTAGATAAAAAATACAAGGCTATAGTAGTAGGCATTGTCAAAAAAGACCACGGTTTTATAGATTTTCCAATAGGAAGGTCAATATATAACAGGCAAAAAATGGGAACTGTATCAACAAATGCTAGGAATGCTTTAACAGAATATTGGACAGAAAAAAGGTGGGAAAAGCATAATTTAACTCTGGTAGATATTAAACTCCATACAGGAAGAACACATCAAATAAGAGTTCATTTTTCAGAAATTGGGCATCCATTATTAAATGATAAAGTTTATGGGTTTAAAAAAAGTCAATTAGGCTCAGAAATAGCAAAAAATTTATCAGAGAAATTAGACTTCCACGCTCTTGTTGCTTATAGACTTGCTTTCAAACATCCTAGAACAGGAGAAAATATAGATATTTCTTTAGAAGAATTACCAGAACCTTTAGAGGAAATAATAGAAACTTTAGATAAGGAGTAATAATTTGAAAAAAATTGGTTTTTGGGAAGCGTATTCTATTGGTGTTGGTGGAATGATTGGAGGGGGTATTTTTGCTGTTTTAGGTCTTACAATAATGCTTGCAAAAGGTGGAGCACCTTTGGCATTTTTATTTGCAGGTTTAATAGCTCTTATTACTTCTTATTCTTATGTAAAACTTTCTCTTCGTTATCCAAGTGAAGGAGGAACAGTTGAGTTTTTAGTTAGAGCTTTCGGGAATACAGTTTTTGTAGGATACCTAAATATCTTGCTATTGGCAAGTTATATAATTATGCTTTCTCTTTACTCTTATGCTTTTGGAAGCTATGCGTCTGTTTTAATTTTAGGATATGAAAATCACTTGCTTGAAAAATTTTTAACTGCTGGAGTTATATTCTTCTTTACATTTTTGAATATACTAGGAGCTTATATCTCTGGAAAAGCTGAAGATTTAATGGTTTTTGCTAAACTTGGAATTTTAATATTTTTTTCTATTTTAGGATTTTGGACTGCAGACTGGACAAAACTATCTCCTGAAAACTGGGAAAGTATTCTTGGAATATTAACTGGCGGACTTATGATTTTTCTTGCATATGAAGGTTTTGAATTAATTGCAAATACAGCACAGGATATTAAAGACCCTGAAAAAAACTTACCAAAGGCGTATTATTTTGCAGTGATAACTGTAATATTAGTTTATGTAATTGTTGCAGTTGTTGCAGTTGGAAATCTCGATATTAAAGATATTCAAAAATACAGTGATTATGCTTTAGCTGTAGCTGCTGAGCCTTTTTTAGGTAAGTTTGGATTTGTTTTAATAAGTATTGCTGCAGTTTTATCAACTGCTTCAGCGATAAATGCAACAATTTACGGTAGCTCTAGGGTTAGTTATTTAGTTGCAAAGTTTGGAGAACTTCCAAAGGGATTAACTAAAAAAATATGGAAAAATGCAACAGAAGGCTTAATTATAATTTCTATAATAACAGTAATATTTGCTACAACATTTAAGTTAGAAAGTATCTCTACTGCAGGTAGTTTAGGATTTTTAATTATTTTTGCATTTGTAAATTTGGCAAATTTAAAACTTTATAAACAAACAGATACAAATCCGCTAATAGCTTTAGTAGGTTTTTTACTTTGCTTGTTATCTATATTTGTTTTAATATTTCACTCATTAAAGGAAAATCCTACCAATTTAATTTCTTTTGTGATTATTTTAGTAGGTGCAATTTTATTTGAGACTGTTTATAGAATACTTTCCAGTAGAAAAATATCCAACTTTATAGACTACAGATTAAAATTGTTTGAAGAGTTCTTAGAAAAAAAATCTAATATCGTACCCAGTATTGCAAAATCCTTAGAAGAGAAATATAAAGCAAAAGTAAAGGTGGAAAAAATGGAAAATTATAATCTTGAGTTTTCGGTAGATACTGATAAAGAGGAGAAACTTAAAGAGGATGAAAAGTATATAAGACAAAAGTATAATATCCCAGATATTGTTAATATAAAATTAACAAAAAATATAAAAAGATAACTATACCTGTTTGTCTTAAAAAATCAAACAGCGTTATAAACTCATTGCAAAAATCTACTTAATGGCATATACTATTTGAAACTAATTACATTTCACAAGGAGGTAGCTTAAATGAAGTTAAAAGTTAGCGTTGACCAAGACCTTTGCACAGCATGCGCACTCTGTTACGACGATGTTCCTGAAGTATATATAGATGCTGGGGACGGAATTGCTGCAGTAAAAGAAGAAATCGGTGGTGATGGTGCTATCATAGATTGCGAAGAAATCGGAAAGGAAATCTGCGATAAAGTTCTCGAAGTTACTGAAGAGTGCCCATCTGGTTCTTTAATCACTGAAGTTGTAGAAGAATAATTCATTCTTCATATAAAGGGGAGCTTTCTCCCCTTCAATCATTTAACCAATTCTTCTGGAATAGAAACTCTAATTACTCCTCTAAAATCTCCAAGTTTATAACCAGTGGCCTTATCTTCAGGATACAAAGATTTTATTTTTGCTAACAACTTTTTATCCATCTTAGATGGGTCTCCATGGCACATCAAACAAACATTTTGGATTTTTAAAGGTTTATAGTATCTATAGTAAGTTTTTCCATTTTCTTTTACTTTTTGGACTAAATACTCAGGATTTTTACCTTCTTCAAAAAGTTCTTCTAATTTTTCTAAGGCTTCTTCTTCATACTCGTCAGGTTTATTAGAAGGATTTCTATATTTAAAGCTAGTTCTTTTTATTTTTATTCCGTGGTTTAATTCTTCTTCAACCTTTTTAGTAAGGTTTAATGCTTTTTTATTACATACTTCAATGGCTTCATAAGGACTTTTAGAAATAGCTTTTACAAGTTCTCCTTTTAGTGTTTTTAATAGTTTTTTAGAAGCTTGTTCCCCAATTTGAACAACCTGAGGATTGTTATCAATATAAGAAATGTTATTTGAATGTTCACACGATATTAAAATTGGAATGGCTAATATAGAGCTAACAAAAAGTTTTTTCATTTAAAGTACCTCTTTTATATTAATATTCGTATATAAGAATATATTTCAAACTTTTCTAGCTAGCAATACTCCATCTCTAATTGGAACAATACATGTTTCAAAGTTTTTATTGTTAAACATATATTCTGTAAACTCTTTAATTCTTCTTGTTTGCTTGTCAGGGTTTTCATCTAGAACCTTCCCATCCCACAAAACATTATCAGCAATTACCAAAGCATTATCAGCTAAATTATCTTCTAAGGTTTGGATAGCTTCTAAATATCTTGATTTTTCATGGTCTATAAACAATATATCTATATCTTTGTATTGTTTTGCAATTTTTAATGCATCTCCTACATAAAACTCTGCTTTGTTTATTAAATTTCCCATTTTAAAAAATTGCTTAGCTTTGTTTATGTTTTCTTCTTTATAATCACTTAAAATAACTTTTCCATTACTTAAAGCCTTTGCAAACCAGTATCCAGAATATCCAAAACCTGAACCAAGCTCAACAACAAGTTTAGGAGACTTTATTTTTGTAATTAGATACAGAAATTTACCGACAAGCCTGTCAACTATTGGAAAATTTAATTTATGTCCTAGTTTTTCCATTTCTAAAAGAACTTCATCTTCTACGACAGTAAGTTTTCTAATGTAATTTTCTATTTCTGGGTTAGTTATAAACATAGTTTTCTCCTTTTTATTTGTAAATTTTTCATTTTAGTTTATATTTTTCTTTTAAAAATTTATATGAGGTAAATAATTTGGCAAAATCTCCATTTAATATAAAGCTACCATTTAAGCCAGCAGGAGACCAGCCTAAAGCAATAAAACAACTTTACGAGAATCTAAAACACGGCGTTAAAGAGCAAGTGTTATTAGGAGCTACTGGAACTGGGAAAAGTTTACATCCTGAAGAATATACTTTAATAGGTGAAAAGATAGGGGAAAATATTCAGTGGTTTATTAAGCCTATAAGTAAAATTTTTAATGAACTTTCTAAGAGATTTGAAACAATTTTATTAAATAATGAATACATAATATATTTACCAGAGAAAAAGTTCTTTACACTCAGTTTTAATCCAAAAACTTTCAAAGAAGAAATAAGACCTTTATATGCGATAACTAAGCATAAGGAAAGAAGAAATTTATTAAAAATTGAGTTTTCTGATGGTAGAAAAATAATAACAACTAAAGATCATAATTTTTATGCTATTAAGAAAGATAAGGGATTTGGATTATATGAAACAAAAGATTTAAAAAGAGGAGATTTTGTCCCTATACCTAGAAGTTGTCCTATCAAGATAGAAAACTCTTTAAAAGCGATATATATAACAGACTATATAGAAAAGGATAAAACTCGTGTATATTTTGAATGCGAAGAAAATGTATATGAAAAAGTTTATTCAGGAGAAAAGTTAATACAAAAAAGAATAAGAGTTAAAAATTGTGGAGAGACAGGAGTTCCTATAAACTTACTAAATGAAGAAATTAATAAGTCAGAAATTACTTTAAAAACTAATACCTCTAAAAGCAAAATAAAGAATAAAATAGAGTTAAATAGGGAATTTTTGGAATTTATTGGTATATACATTGCTGAAGGTTTTTCCAATGAAAAGTCTGTTTCTATTTCCACCAATGATGAATACTATAGAAAACTTGTAATCAAATTTTTCAAAAAATTAAATTTAAAACCTTATTTGCAAGGTTATGATATTAAAGTAAATAGTACTATACTTGCACAATTTCTTAAAAATTTAGCTGGAAAAATTTCAGGAGATAAACAACTTCCTATTTTCTTTTTGAATTTATCTGATAAACAATTAGGATATTTATTGAGAGCTATATTTGATGGAGATGGAACTGTAGAAAAGGATGCAATCAGCTTTACTACAAAAAGTGAAAAGTTAGCAAGCGATATTTTATATGCTCTTTTAAAGTTTGGAATATGGGGAAGGCTAAAAAAAGTATTTAAAAAGGCTACAAATGCAAACCATAAAGGAAATTTTTACTATCAAATAAGAATTTCTGGAGTAGAGAATATAAAACTTTATCTTAAGTATATTGGATTTAATATTAAATATAAGTTGAATAAAGCTAAAATTCTAGCTGCTAGAAATTACAATACAAATGTCGATTTAATACCGTTTGTTGGTAAACTAATTAAAGATATTAGAAATAAAAATAAACTTCTTCAAAAAGATATTCTTGAGAAAAGACAAACTCTTTCTGTAATAGAAACAGGAAAAAGAATACCTTCTTATTTGATAATTTCAAAAATTATTAGAAGTTTTGAAGATAAAAATATAGATGTTGATAAACTTAAGAAATATGCTAATCTCAGATGGAACAAAATAGAAAATATAGAAGAATTAGAATTTGAAGGGTATGTTTATGATTTTTCTGTAGAAGGTAATGAAACATTTTTAGCTGGTTTTGGCGGAATCTTCGTTCACAATACTTTTACAATTGCCAATGTAATAGAAAAATACGGAAAACCAGCATTAGTTCTAACCCATAATAAAACTTTGGCAGCACAACTTTATAGAGAATTAAAAGAGCTATTTCCTGATAATGCAGTTGAATATTTTGTTTCTTATTATGACTACTATCAACCAGAAGCTTATCTTCCAGAGAAAGATATCTATATAGAAAAAGACAGCTCAATAAATGATGCTATAGATAGATTAAGACACTCTGCAACCAAAAGTTTAATAGAAAGACCAGATACTATAGTTGTAGCTTCTGTTTCCTGTATTTATGGTCTTGGAACGCCAGAATTTTATGAAAAATTAAGATTGCAACTGTATGTGGGACAGGAAATAGACAGACAGAGGCTATTAAAAAGATTAATAGAACTACAGTATGTTAGAGATGATTACTCATTTAAAAGAGGAACATTTAGAGTAAAAGGAGATACTATAGAAGTTTTACCATCTCATACAGAAGATACAATAGTTAGAATTGAGTTCTTTGGAGATGAAATAGAAAGTATTACAGAGCTAGACATATTTAACCGCTCACCAAAGAGAAATTTACAAACTACAGTTATATTCCCAGCATCACACTATGTAATTCCAAGACCTGATATGCTAGAAGCAATAGAAAAGATAAAAAAAGACTTAGAAAAAGAAGTTGAGGAATTTAGACGACAGGGAAAAGAAATAGAAGCAAATAGACTCTGGCAGAGAACTAACTATGATATTGAAATGATGTTAGAGCTTGGAACATGTAAAGGTATAGAAAACTATTCAAGATACTTTGACGGAAGAAAACCAGGGGAACCGCCGTATACACTTTTAGATTACTTTCCTGATGATTATCTATTAATAGTTGATGAGTCCCATGTAACAATTCCTCAAGTGAGAGCTATGTATAATGGAGATAGAAGAAGAAAAGAAAACTTGGTGAAATATGGTTGGAGAATGAAATCTGCTTTTGACAATAGACCTTTAAAGTTTGATGAATTTTTACAAAAAATAGAAAGGGCAATTTATGTTTCAGCTACCCCTGCAGATTGGGAAATAGAAAGAAGTAAAGGGATAATAGTAGAACAAATTATTAGACCAACAGGGTTATTAGACCCAATAATTGAAGTAAAACCAACAGAAGGGCAGATTGATGATTTAATTTCTGAAATCTGGAAGATAAAAGAAAGAAACGAAAGAGCCATTGTTATTACACTAACTAAAAAAATGGCAGAACATCTAGCAGATTATCTTCAAGAAAGAGAAATTAAAGCTGTATATCTTCATTCTGAAATAGATACTATAGAAAGGGCAAAAATAATAAAAGAAACAAGAGAAGGAAAATACGATGTAATTGTAGGAGTAAACCTTTTAAGAGAAGGAATAGATATACCAGAAGTATCATTAGTAGCAGTTTTAGATGCAGACAAACAAGGATTTTTACGCTCTACAACAGCACTTATACAGATAATAGGTAGAGCCGCAAGAAATGAAAATGGCAAGGCAATTCTATATGCAGATACTATAACTCCAGCAATGCAAAAAGCTATAGATGAGACAAACAGAAGAAGAAAACTTCAAGAAGAATACAATAAAAAATATGGAATAACACCAAAAACTGTTAGAAAAGAAATAAAAGATTTAATAAATTTAGAAGAGTTAGGAATATATGAATACTATGAAGACTTACCAGAAGATATAAATTCTGAAGAACAGCTTTTAGAAGAAATAGAAAAATTAGAAAAACAAATGTGGGAATATGCTAAAAACTGGGAGTTTGAAAAAGCAGCACAACTTAGAGATAAAATAGAAAAATTAAAAAAACTTGCTGTTGTTTTATAAATGGGAGTTTTTACCGATATTAGAATGTATGGGAAAGAAATTTGTCGTTTTTCTTTTAGCTTTTTTATTAGTATATCCCTCCTTTGCGAAAAAGTTTAATATAAGGAAAGGAGATATTATTCAGGGAGTATTTAAAGTAGGAGTTATTTTACCTCTCGAATATACAAGAAAAGTTAAAGTATCTCAATTAGAAAAATTAAAAAAAGAACCTATTCAGGTATATCCAGTATCTATTTCTTTTAGTGAGCAACCTTTAAAAGACTGTAATGGAATTGGTTATGTAATTTATAACCCTCCTTTAGGTAGATTTTACGGAACAATAACACAAATAAGTTGTAATGAAAATGGAAAAATCAAAGACTATAAAACTAAAGGCTATATCTTAGATGGAGATAAAAATATAGGTGTAAATCCTGTTTCTATAAAACCAAATGTTCAAACTTTTATTCTTTTTGTCGAGAAAATTCAAAAAAAATAACTTGAAAATTAAAATTAATTTTTGTTAAAATTAACTCAAAATTAAATCATAGGGGATGCATCATGAAAAAATCTTTAATTCTATCTATTTTAATTCCTACAGTTGTATTTTCAGAAGAAGTTATAAAACTAGAAAAAATAAAAAAGCAGGAAGTAAAAAAAGAAAAAAATTATAAAGAAATATATAGTGAAGAAATAAATGTTGAAGGAATTAGTGATATAGGTAAAATCCTTGACAAGTATTTAACTGAAATAAATAGTATAAGAAAAGGGGGAACTTTTAGTGATATTGTTTTAAGAGGCTTTTATAGAGATAACATAAATGTTTTGGTTGATGATAGTAAAATCTTTGGAGCCTGTCCAAATAGAATGGATCCTCCTATTTCAAAAGTTTCTTCTATAGAGATAGAAAAAGTAGATATTCAAAAAGGTTCATTTGATATAGAAAACCAAGGTTCACTAGCAGGAACTGTTAAGGTTCAAACAAAAGAACCTTCAGATAAAGAAAAATTTAATGTTAATTTAACAGCAGGTTCATTTTCTTATTTTAAAGGCTCAACTTTAGCAACTGGTGGAAATAAAAAAATAAGTTTTTTAATAGCTTATGAAAAAGATTACTCTAAACCTTATGAAACAGGAGAAGGAAAAAAATTTACAGAGTATAAACACCCGAACCCTTTAAATGATTACCAACAAAGCCAAATTAATAAAGCATCTTACAACATAGATAATCTTTCTACAGGCTTAAAATTTGTCCCAAATCAAGAAAATAAATTTTTAATCAAGTTAGGTTATCAAAAAGGAGAAAGTATCTTATATCCATATCTAAAAATGGATACAGTTTATGACCATACCTATAAAATAAATATTTCCCATACTCAAAAATCATTAAACCTAAAAACTACAATATTTTATAACTCCACATACCATGATATGCAGGATAAATGGAGAAATTCAGCAATTCCTTGGAGTAATGGGACTAATTCAACTCGTGGTTATATGATGAGGACAGTCGCAAAGGCTAAAACTTATGGTTTTTCTGTGAAAAAAGGATTTACTTTTGGTAATTTGCATTTAAAAACAGGTATAGATGGCTATATTAGAAATTGGAGAGCTGATAATGAAATTATGACTCTTGATAATAGAGGAATGATACCTGATGTGTATATAAAAAATTTAGGAATATTTACTGAAATCATAAAAAAATTAAACGAAAATATATTTTCTGCAGGAATTAGATTTGATATTTCTAATACAAAAGCAGATAAAGATGCACTTGGAACTGCCAATAAAACTCTATACGATGAATATTATCCAAACAACTATGATTTATCTAAAACAGATAATTATTTTTCAGGATTTTTTAAATATGAATATAAACCAACAAAACAGTTTTCAGCATTTATAGGAATAGGTAGGACTGTAAGACTTCCAGACCCTCAAGAAAGGTATATAGCTTTAAGAAAGCCAATGACAAATCCAGATTGGATTGGAAATCCAAATCTAAAACTACCAAAAAATACAGAATTAGATATTGGAACTGGGTATAAAAATAAAAAGTTAAATGTTAAAGCAACAGCTTTTTACAGTTATATAAATGACTATATATATTTAACAAAAATCACAGCAACAAAACAGGCCACTAGTTATAAAAATATAGATGCTAGATTTTATGGATTTGATTTTTCTTCCATTTATAGATTTAAAGATTTTTATTTTGTAGAGCTTGGAGGAGCTTATCAGATAGGAGAAAAAACATCAGGAAAAGATAAAGATATAGCAGAAATTCCCCCTTTTAAACTAAGAGCCAGCATTGGCTATGATGATATAAAAAAATTTGCAAAACTAGACTTACTACATTCGTTTAAACAAACAAAAGTTGACTCTTCTTTAAATGAGCAATCTACACCAGAGTGGACGGTGGTTAATATAAAAGCAGGATACAAATATAAAAATATTTCTTTTACTCTAGGAGTAGATAATATATTTAATCAAACATATTACACACATCTTTCCTACTTAAGAGACCCATTCTCAGCAGGTATGAAAGTTCCAGAACCAGGAAGATTTTTATATGCTAGCTTATCAGCAACCTTCTAATTAAAATCATTTTGATTTTTATAAAACTATTGATATATTCTTATATAGTAGCTTTATATTTTGGAGGAAATAAATATGGATATGGAAAATATAGATCCAAAAATCTTAGAAAAAATGCAAAGATTTGCAAATACATTTGCAGAAAAATCAGGGACTGTGGTTAACCCAAATAAAGAAGCATCAGATAGTGTAATAAAAGGCTTAGCTGCCCATGTACAGGAGCTAGGGAAACCACTTTGTCCATGTAATTTTTATCCTGATAAAAAGGAAGAAGTTAAAAAAAGAAGATGGATTTGTGCGTGTGATGAAATGCAAATATTTAAGTACTGTCACTGTTTACTTTTTGTTAGAGAAGATGGGATGCCTATAACTGAGTATCTTCCTGAATGGCATGAAGGAAGACAAATATATGGACTTGTGAAAGATCCAACACCTGACAAAGGTAGAGCAATGGCTAAATTTGATAAAATTGTGGCTTATTTAAAAGAATATGTCAAAGAACACAATCTAGATATTCCAGAAGAGGAAATAATAGCTTGGGCAGAAAAAGTAGCAAGGAAAAAATAATGAAATATATTTGGGGAGTTTTATTTTTACTTTTAGGTATTGCAGGTGTTTTGCTTCCAATACTTCCTGGTCTTCCCTTTTTTGTTGTTTCCGCTTTCCTATTTGGATTAATTTCTGAAGAACAATTAATAAAAGGTTTAAAAAAATTTAAAATTAAAGATGAAAAGATGGCAAAGTGGTCTAATAGACTTATAAACCATATCATTATTCGCTATATTCACAAAAGGAATATTAATATTTCTGCTTAGTTTTTTATAGATTATTAAAAATTAGGAGAAGCTCAAGCTTCTCCTTTGATGAAATTCATTAAGATATTTTTCTAGATAAATATAGTTTATATACAAGGTCAACAAGTATTAAAATAGCTCCTGCAACAATTAGAGCATCAGGAATAATTCTAATCCACATCCAAAATCCAAGACCTTCTAAAACCTCTCTTGTTCTTGCTACCCAATATCCATAATTAAATGCCCACTCCATCTGCTTTTCACCAATTACTAGAACAGGAATTGCAAATAAGAATATTCCTGCTGTAGTAAGCCAAAATCCAAGATTTGATATTTTTTCATCCCACTGCAGTCCTTTTGCTAAAGCATTTGCTCTAACTATAAAGTATAAGAATGCTATTGATATGTACCCAAATGCACCAAGTAAGGCAACATGTCCATGTGCCATTCCAAAGTAAGTTCCATGTTCATAATAGTTAACTATTGGTAGGTTTATAAGCATTCCGTAAAATCCAGCTCCAAGCCAGTTTAAAAATGCAGAACCAGCAAGCCATAAGAATGCCATTCTAAATGGGAATGCCTCACCTTTTTTCTTTATATGTAAATATTCTTTTGTAGCTTCAATCATGAGAATAACAAGTGGTAGTGGTTCTAAAGAGGATAACACACCTCCCCATGCAATCCAGAACTCATTTTCACCCATCCAGAAATAATGGTGACCTGTTCCAATTGTTCCAGCAGCAACTATTAAAAATGCCTCAAAGAACATCATTATTGTTGCAAATCTAGCAGATACAAGTCCTAAGGAAACAGT
>WFXI01000208.1 GCA_015490675.1 Hydrogenothermaceae bacterium | reverse complement strand
TGTTCTTCCTGAAACAGAAGAAGAATTCAAAGAAGAAATAAAATCTATCATTGCTGCCAAAATAAAACATGATTATTTAACCCTCAGCATCCAAGAGAGATTACAATTACAAATGTCTGGCCAATATGATACCTCATGATGTATTTCATACAAATATTGAAAATTTTGCCGAAAATTAGTATCGTAAATAAATATAACCCTAAATGAGTTATATATGAGTATGAAAACTATCAAAGTTAGAGAGCTTTTTGAACATGGAAACTTAGCCACGAGAGAAAATGGGCTGATATTAAGGAAAAAGATAGAAGAAACTTTAAAGACATCTGACAGTGTTTTTGTTGACTTTGATGGTATTAATCTGGTAACACAGAGCTTCATAGATGAAGTTTTTGGTGTTCTGGTTAGGGAAAAAGGGCTGTCTTTTATTAGAAATCATATAAAAATAAAGGGTGCTTCGGATTTTGTTAAATCAATGATTAAGTTCGTTATATCTTACAGCCAAAAAGCTGCCTAAAAGAATATATCTTCTATATCTTCTCCCTCATCTGTAAATATGTATGTTCTAAAGAATTCATCTTTAGATAAATTTATGTTTTTTTCATAGAACTCAAAAACAACTATACTACCTTTCCATTCGGTAGAAATATTATCAGTAGAATACAGTGCACCATTTTCATTCAGATATATTGCTCCATCATTAGAGATAATTTTTAGTCTTCCCTGTGTATGCTTTATGATTTCACTGAGAACGAATAATCCATAACCAGCATGGTCAACCTGGGAGCTTGAATATGGTCTTTCTGGAGGACAGGAAACCTCTTTTTCAAGGGCTTTTTTTATTGCTTCACTTTCTGAATAAACATTGTATTTCCTTTTAAGATTTCTTAAAAATCCAACTCCTCTATCTACTACACATATCTGTATTTTCTTTAGATTCGGGAAGTATTGCCCCGCAATGATAGCTCCTATAGGACTTAGCGAGTGGTGTAATGCATTATTTAGTACTTCTCCTATCATATAGTATAGATAATCATAAAGGTCTTTTCTGTCAGTGTTTGATAAATTCTGAAAGTCTTTATGGTCTATTATCATGTCTGTAATGTGCTTTACATTTTTTTCTATACTTCCGTGTCTTACCTTTTCTATAGGAATGTAATTTTTGGATGAGTCATATTCTTTGTTAAACATAACATTCATATAACTATTTGTAGGACCCAAATTTTTTAAATTTATACCTATTTCTTCATATAAAGCATATAAAATAGCCATACCAACGGGTTCTATGAAGTTATAGTTAGAAATATCCACGACATTATTTGTAGTTCTTATAAGGTTGTCCAATTCATGTTCTATATTATCAAATCTAAATTCCATATAGACTCTCCCTCTAAAGGAGGTTGAGTAATTTAATTGTATTAAAAACTTTCTTTATAAAAAACCCAACCCAAACCAATCCAAATTTAAATCCAAATAAATAAATCCAGAACCCAAACCTAAGAATCTTTTAAACCCATAAACCAACCAAACCTCACTGCCGAGACAACCTCACAGCCTTTAACCTATAAAACCTCACAACCTCACAACCTATTTTTATTTAATTTTTTTATGGCGGCGGCGGCGAAAAATAAAAATTTGTTATTTTTAATAAAACAGTTATTTTTGCTGTCAGGTTATTCAGGTTATTTAGGTTCCTTAGTTATTTAAAAAGAAAATGTTATTTACAGGTTGTAAGGTTATTTAGGTTGTGAGGTATAAAAAAGTTATTGCTGTCAGGTT
Organism: Hydrogenothermaceae bacterium; assembly: GCA_015490675.1. GTDB lineage: Bacteria > Aquificota > Aquificia > Aquificales > Hydrogenothermaceae > Hydrogenothermus. The sequence goes on along the minus strand of WFXI01000208.1, from coordinate 907 downwards.
GTCAGGTTGTTTGGGCTGTTAGGCATAAATTATCAATTCTGTTTCCCTTTCTGCAGATTTCTTATGACTTTTTCAACTTTATAGCTTTTAAAGAATTTTTCTTTTGAGAAGTACTTGGACTATTAAAGTAATAAACTATTAAAATAATAAAATGTTAAATTATTAAAATATTAAACTATTAAATTGTTATTTTATTATTTTTTTCCCAAAATCTAATTGAAAAAGCCAAGTATTAAAAGGTCATTTCTAACTCATTTAGTAAGTTCCACCTTTTCTATAAATATATTAGCTATTCCTTTTATCAGAGGTGAAATTCTTAGATAAATGTTTCTTCTAATCCAATATGAGAGATATACTGCCACCCGTTCAAAGCTTTGGTTCTTGTAAGTAATTATTTAAATTTCTTTTCTAAATTTATTAGAAAATCCAGTTATCCCTCAACTGTTTTCAGCGTAAAAATATAAGTATTCTTAAATATCTCCAATATTATTAGACTATCTAACTTTTATCCAATTTTTACCCCATGAAAAATTCCGTTTATATAGTAAAAGGGTAAAAAAAGGAGAACCTATGAAAATAGCACAGCAGATAAAACAGAAAGCAGAAGAACAAATAAAAAACATTGTTATTGCTTTATACAAAGAAGGTAAAACCCAAAAAGCCATACAGAGGAAGTAGGTATCTCTGTGAAAAAGGTTAGAAAGATACTAAAAGAGGCAGGACTTAGCAAAAATGCACCTTCAGAAAGGCAGGTAGATTATCTCATGGGACTTATAACAAAGTTTTATGAAGTTAAAGATATTTCCCTGCTTAAAAGTAAACTTTTTTCTCTATCTGATAAACAGATAAAAGGAATGTTCCTGACACTTAAGACATACAAACAAATAAAACCTTCGCTTCATTACTA
>WFXI01000207.1 GCA_015490675.1 Hydrogenothermaceae bacterium | reverse complement strand
TAGTAATGAAGCGAAGGTTTTATTTGTTTGTATGTCTTAAGTGTCAGGAACATTCCTTTTATCTGTTTATCAGATAGAGAAAAAAGTTTACTTTTAAGCAGGGAAATATCTTTAACTTCATAAAACTTTGTTATAAGTCCCATGAGATAATTTACCTGCCTTTCTGAAGGTGCATTTTTACTGAGTCCTGCCTCTTTTAATATCTTTCTAACCTTTTTCACAGAGATACCTACTTCCTCTGCTATGGCTTTTTGGGTTTTACCCTCTTTGTATAAAGCAACAACAATGTTTTTTATTTCTTCTTCTGCTTTCTGTTTTATTTGCTGTGCTATTTTCATAGGCTCTCCTTTTTTATCCTTTTACTATATAAACGGAATTTTTCATGGGATAAAAATTGAATAAAAGTTGTAGGGTCTAATAATATTGGGAATGTTTAGAAATACTTATCCTTTTAAGCTGGAAATAGTTAGAGGATAATGGAAATTTCTAATAGATTTAGAAAAGAGATTTAAATAATTACTTATAAGAACCAAAGCTTTTAATAGGTAGCAATGTATCTCTCATATTGGATTAGAAGAAACATTTATCTAAAAATTTCACCTCTGATAAAAGGAATAGCTAATATATTTGTGGGAGAAATGAAACTTACCAATTAAATTAGAGAATAACCTTTTAATATTTTGCTTTTCTAATTGGGTTTTTGGTAAAAAGTATTAAAATAACAATTTAATAGTTTAATATTTTAATAATTTAACATTTTATTATTTTATTATTTTAATAGTTTATTACTTTAATAGTTCAAGTACTTCTCAAAAGAAAAATCATTTAAAAGCTATAAAGTTGAAAAAGCTATAAGAAGTTTTGCCTAACAGCCCAAACAACCTGACAACCTGACAGCAATAACTCTTTATACCTCACAACCTAAATAACCTGACAACCTATAAATAACATTTTCTTTTTAAATAACCAAGGAACCTAAATAACCTGAATAACCTGACAGCAAAAATAACTGTTTTATTAAAAATAACAATTTTTTATTTTTTCGCCGCCGCCGCCATAAAAAATTAAATAAAAATAGGTTGTGAGGTTGTGAGGTTTTATAGGTTAAAGGCTGTGAGGTTGTCTCGGCAGTGAGGTTTGGTTGGTTTATGGGTTTAAAAGATTCTTAGGTTTGGGTTCGGGATTTATTTGGATTTAAATTTGGATTGGTTTGGGTTGGGTTTTTTATAAAGAAAGTTTTTAATACAATTAAATTACTCAACCTCCTTTAGAGGGGGATATTATATGGAATTTAGGTTTGATAATATAGAATATAAATTGGACAACCTTATAAAGACTACTAATAATATCGTGGATATTTCTAACTATAACTTTATAGAACCTGTTGGTATGGCTATCTTATATGCCTTATATGAAGATGATGGTGTGAATCTAGAAAATCAGGGTCCTACAAATAGTTATATGAATGTTATGTTTAATAAAGAATATGACTCATCTAAAACCTACATTCCTATAGAAAATGTAAGACACGGGAGTATAGAAAAAATGTAAAGCACATTACAGACATGATAATAGGCCACAAAGACTTTCAGAATTTATCAAGTACTGACAGAAAAGACCTTTATGATTATCTATACTATATGATAGGAGAAGTATTAAACAATGCATTACACCACTCGCTAAGTCCTATCGGAGCTATTATTGCGGGGCAATACTTCCCGAATCTAAAGAAAATACAAATATGTGTAGTAGACAGAGGAGTTGGATTTTTAAGTAATCTTAAAAGGAAATATGATGTTTATTCATAAAGTGAAGCAATAAAAAAAGCTCTTGAAAAAGAGGTTTCCTGTCCTCCAGAAAGGCCGTATTCAAGCTCTCAGGTTGACCATGCTGGTTATGGATTGTTTGTTCTCAGTGAAATCATAAAGCATACACAAGGAAGACTAAAAATTATCTCTAATGATGGTATGGTGTATCTTGATGAGAATGGTGAATTGCAACTTAAAAATAATATTTCAGCTAGATGGAAAAATAGTATAGTCGTATATTTACAGATGAGGGAGAAGACATAGAGGATATTTTTGAATTCTATGAAAAAAACATAAATCTATCTAAAGATGAATTCTTTAGAACATATATTCTTTTAGGCAGCTTTTTGGCTGTAAGATATAACGAATTTAATCATTGATTTGACAAAATCCGAAGCACTCTTTATTTTTATATGATTTCTAATAAAAGATAGTCCCTTCTCTCTAACCAAAACACCAAAAACTTCATCTATAAAGCTCTGTGTTACCAGATTAATACCATCAAAGTCAACAGTCAGATGTCTTTAAAGCTTCTTCTATCTCTCTCCTCAGTAGCAGCCCATTTTCTCTTGTAGCTAAGTTTGGCCAGACATTTGTAGTCGTAATCTTTCTTGGATGGAGAGCGTTAAATAATCCGACTTAATTTTAGTAAAGATAATTGATCTAATTTCTTCCTGAAACTCTTCTTTAGATTTAGGGAGAACGGCAAACCTTTTAATTTCGCGTTGTGCATATTTAATTAATTTTTGTCGTTCTTCATTAGGTAGATTTTTCCAGATTTTGTTAGCAACATAACGTTCTACTATATAACTAACATCACCGTGTAAACCTTTGAATCTACTTAGATAAGACAAGATTTCATTCTCAGGTATATTGTATTTTTGGATGAAATACGCAAGATCTCCGTTGATGTATATATCTTTTTTATTTTTATCTGCTCTTTTTTGTTTTATGTTATCAGTACTTTTTTCATGAGAATTTTCACAAAAAGATTCCATTTTCCCAGGTTGCTTAGATTTTGGTTTTTTATTATTTAGAAGAAAATAAAAGCGTCCTTGGCAGATCATAAAGCGTGCAATTAGCCAACCAGCGGGGTTTCGTATAGTTGGATTTGAATCGGCATATTTAATAATTTTTAAGATTTTATTTAGTGTTAAAGTCTCATTTTCAGCAAACTTTTCAGTATTAATGAGGAAAAATAGGAGGTTGTCGCGTGAAAGTCGCGATAATTTTACATTTTGTAACTCATCTTTATATTTTTGTCTGAATAAATAGAGCTTATAGCGTGTTTCTATATCAAGTTTTTCACCTTTGGTGCGCTTTTTGAAGTCTAAAGAAGATGTAGGTATTTCAATGCTTTTATCAATTTTCTTTTTAGTTTTTGAGTTGTATTTTTTCTTCTTTTTTGTTTCTTTTTGATTTTCAACATATTTAATATTCTCAATTTTTGCATTTTGCTGTTTTTTTACTACAATTTCTTTTTTGTCGATTATTTGATATATATTTTTATTGTTTTTTTTGATTACTTTTATTTTTCGTGCTTTTTCTAATTTTTTTATTGCTCTTGAAACAGTTGCAATTGAAATTCTGCAATCGCGAGCAATTTCTTCAATTGTTATGGCTATATGCTTTTTATCGAATGAAGAAAGATAATAAAATACAAGTAAATCTTTGTGCGTTAGTTTTATTTCTTCTTCATTTACTTTAATTTCAGTTTCAAATTCATTGATTCTGTTCTCGACGTATCTTTCGTACAGCTCTGCGAATCGATGTATTGACATACTTTTGTCTACTCTCACACCAATTTTGCGTAGTACATTCGCCGTGACTTTTATTTTTGCGTCTGTATATTTTGCAATCAAGAACTTTATGCGTGGATCCGCGTCTTTGTTTTTCCCTCGAAGTGCATATTTGAAGTTTTCGTTTACATCAAAAATGCTTATAAGTATCGACTTTATCAAATATTTAAGGTTGACATCATTGGAATATGATTTTTCAAATTTATAAAGTGCATACTCAACGAAAGTTTCATCATTTATGTACTTACTTTCATTTATTTCCTTTACACTGAGATTTTCGTTTATTTCTATTTCGAAATCACAAAAATTCATCTTATCAAGAAAATCATGTATGTCAGCAACGATAATCCTAAAGATCTCTTCAATTTTATATTTCACTTGTTTTTTATTTAATAGATTCTGAATAAATTCTATGTATTTTTCTCCCTTTGTGTTTGCTACATATGCATATATTTTTCGAGTATAGATATCAACATCTTTCTTACTTCGTATAAACATAATATACCTCCACGCCCCAGAACCGCTTGAAACAAGGACGGGAGGTGGGTTGAAAAGTGTAATACAATTAATACATTATTTATACATGGACTGTTTTGTTTATGTTTTGTTAACCTGGCCGCCCGCCCTTAGTGCGGTCGGGGCTTTTTTCCTATTCAGTTACTTGTTTTTAAAACATATTAAAATCAGAACTGTGCAATTAATTGCACATTGACTTTGACATTAAAAACTTTGACACTGAAAACTTTGACGATTAATCTTTGATAATTGATTACTTAAGCCTTTTTATTTATACATGACAATTTTTTACTTTGACAATTTTTGTATTTTTATACCTATCTTACTTATTTTTAACCTATATTTCCTATTTTTTTGCATTTATATTAGTTCTTTTTTATTCTTATGTCAAGTTTTTTATATCATTTTTAATCAAAAACTTGCAATTAATTGCACATTTACAAGAAAAATCCTCTAATTTCCCTAACTTTTTGTAATATTTTGTTAATTATTTGATAGATTTTGTACTACTTTTGCATTAATTTGCATTGCAATGTAATACATTTTCAATACACTTTTTAATTTTTATATTTTTCCTTGTAGTATTTACAGAAGCTTTTGACATAGAACTCTCCAGATTTGATTAAAAATTCTTCTTCATCTGAAAATTGTTTAAATGTCTTTACTGGCTCAATAGTGCAGTTATCAACATTGAATTTATAAACTACATAAGGCTTATAGATAGCCCTTTTCTTCTTTTCTTCTGATAAACCTGTGGTTCTATCAACAATGTATTTATATTCGCTTGGATTTTCTGGGTTTAAGGTTGTCCATTGGTGGTCGCCCCCTGCTTTTGTTTTAGGGTCATAGAGCTTGCCAAAAACTATATACAAGTTTGGGTTTTCCATTGCTGCAATAGTATTCTGTATTCTGCAATCGCCTTTATTTTTAGCAATTAATTGCCAGAGAGGCTTTAAATCAGAAGCTTCAAGGTATGCTCTTAACTTCTGGATGGGGAATGCTATCCCATACACATATAAAGGATTTGCCTTGTCTATTGCTATCCAGAGGAAAAGGAATATAAATCCTGAACCAATAGTAATGATAAAAATTTTAATTTTGCTTTTTATACTGTGAGTCATTTTAGCTTTCCGCCAAAACTAAATAGAAAATGCTAACTCCAAATATTTCCAGAATAAAACCCACCATAAAGCGGGCTTGTAGATGTTTCATCTCTTTTTGTATCTATACCTTCAACTCTACTTAATTCTGTTTCATAATAAGAAGCATACCCCTTGGCAAAATCATACTCAACAGTGTAATCTCCAACTTTAAAAACAGGTTGTCCTTCAAATTTTTCTATTTTTCCTTTTACTTCGGGAAATATTTCATGCAGTTTATCGGGTTTTAATTCCATTAAGCCTTCAGCTGTTAGGACAAGCCTTGCTACTTCCTTACCATCTTTAAAGATTTTTAGCTTTCCTATGTGTTCAATTTCTTTCTTCTTGCCCAAAGAAATACCTTTGCTTACTTTGATAGAACCTATATGAACAGTTCCTAAATATTTGCCATTTTTGTATATACCAGGCATTGGAAGACTGTAAACATAGATTATTGTTAAAACTAAAAGTAGAGAAAATCCATATAAAGCAATACCGCCCCAAAACTTGCTAAATACATATATTCCCAAACCTATTACAGCAAAGGCTAATATATTCCTTCCAAAGTTTCTTACTTCAACATCTATTTGGAGAGTATTCCCTTTGATGTATTTTGAATAGTCATTTAAGTCTTTCGCTATGTAGATAATACCCACCCATATAAATGCTATGGATACCGCTATGCCAATAAAGTTTTTTGGTTGAGCTGTCCAAGAAGCATAAAGTCCTAAAGATGATAAATACAGTATTAGAAAGCCAAATATCAGCTGTGAGAGTTTCATCTTAATTACCTCTTTGCTAAATAGAGTGTTTTAATTTAAAATTTTGACCAATCTTCTATTTTTAAGTATTTTATCCTTGAAAACTCTTTTGTATTATTAGTAACTAAAATAGCATTTAAAGACAATGCGTGAGCTGCTATTTGCAAGTCATATGCTCCAATGATTTTACCCTTCTTCTCTAAATAAGCTCTTATTTTTCCATATTCTTCAGCTGCATTTAAATCAAACGGTAAGACTTCAAAAAAATCGATGAATGTCCTTACAGTGTCTATAAGTTTAGGATTTCCATTTTTATAAGCACCATATAAAAGTTCTGAAGCTACGATGCTTGAAAGGATTATTCTATTATTTTTGCCAACTGTTTTAAGTTTTTCCCTGACATGCAAAGGCTTTTTTCTAATGATAAAGCTACATATGTTTGTATCCAGCATATAAATCATTAAAACAATTCCCTTCTTGGAACTTCAGGTTGGTTTCTATCTTTCAGGAAGTCTTTAGTTTGTGCTTCTTCCACTTCTTCCAAGATTTCAAATAAAACATCCCATTTCTCTCTTTCTGGGAATATAACTAATTTGTTGTCTTGTTTTGCTATATAGACCTCTTCTGTATCTATATGATAGTTTTTAGGTATCCTTATTGCGAAAGAATTTCCACTCTTAAAAATTTTGGTTTTCTTCATCGTAGTATATTACCTCTTCATTCTGTATATACATACAGTATATACACTTAAGCCTTGAGTTGCAAACTTTAGTTAATTGCTTGCGTTTCACTTTCGGCGGTATTTCTTTATTTTTTTTGAACAAGCAGGTAGTAATTTTTAAGAGGGATTAAATTGAGTTAAATTCTTTAAATTGCTTAACTTCAACAAATTGAATTAAAGTCTATAAGTTCCTTAAGTTCCTAAACTGAGTAAATTGAAAAAAATTCTTCTTAAGAAGTTATTTAAGAATTTTTCCTCTTAAAAACAAAAATAAAAATAAAAAATTTTTTACTACATCATCACATTTCGGACGAAGTCCGTTATGTATATATATTCTTTTAAAACATCCCTTTAGTTTATATATAAATAATAATATATATATACGGAATTTTTCATTTTTGCTTTGAAAACCTAAGTAAAACCTTTATTTTCAATACTTTGCAGTTTTTTCACTTTTTTCATCAACGATTTTTTAAACTTACAATTTCATCTGACGCTTGATATTCAAGTGTTAGAAAGAATACAGGCTTTATTTTCTGCTCCAAAAATTCCGTTTATATATATTTAGGCTTTTTTTCTTTTATGTGTAGATGGTCTTAGTTGGTTATCTACACACAAAACTCTCTGAATAAGAAAAATCAATATTTTGCAAACCTCACCAAAAATTCCGTATATACGGAATTTTTTTTGATTAATTCCAGGACATTTACCGAGATTTTACGGACAACTTTTTACTTTATCTGTCCTTAAAATTTCACTTGTGAAAAATTCCGTTTATATATAAAAAGGCAGTTGGAGGTGTCGACCATGAGTGATAAGCTAAACAAAGTTTTTGAAATTCTTGATTATGCTGAGTTTCTGACTGAAACGGAAAGAGAACTTTTTGACTGTCAGCCTGAATTTGAACATTATAAAACTTTAGATATTCAAACAGAAAAACCAATAGCAATAATATTTAGCTCGGATACCCATTTTGGTTCTATTCATACGAATGTTGCTGAAATAAAAAATGTTCTCAATACAATCCTGGAAAATGACAACGTGTTTTTAGCGGTAAATGATGATTTTATAGATAACTTTGAAACACCTGTTCCTAAGCTCCTTTTAGCTGGTATAAATTCTCAAATTTTGTCTCCAGCTAAGCAAAGAGAGTTTTACAAAAACTTTATTGAACTTTTAGGTGAAAATAAGAAGTTACTTGCTGTTGTGATTGGAAATCATGAAGAATTTTCTGGTCAAAACCCTTATATCCAGACCCTTTTCCAGTATCAGGTTCCGCTTGGAATAAATAGGCTTCTTCTGAATTTAAAGCTAAACAATGAAGTTGAATACAAAATAGCAATGGTTCATAAATCCCGTTTTAACTCTATTTTAAATCCTGTCCACAGTTCACATAGAGAGTTAACACTTTACTATCCAACCGCTGATGTTGTTTGCACTTCTCATACACACTTTCCGGCTATATATACATTTCCTTATCCAAAAGACGATGAACTGTTTGACCGTATACTAATCAAAACTGGAACTTTCAAAGATAAGGACGCTTACACCTTTAAATATTTCAATCCTTATAAAGTTTCCCACATGAGCACACCAGCAGTAGTTCTATACCCTAACCAGCGTAAAATGATTGGCTTCTTTAGATACCAGGATGCAGTAGAGTTTGTAAGGGGAATGTCCTATGATAAATGCTAAGTTTATATCTGCATTTGTTCCTGTTATGTTTGCTTCCTGCTCTGCTTTAAACCAAATTCAATATGCTGCAAAGTTTGAGCAGGCTACAGGATACTGGTTTGATAAATCTTACACGCTTGTTTCTTCAAAAGATAAAAAAGTTTGTAGGATTGAAAATCTAAAAGCAATACACGGTAATGGAAAGTTAATTGTTGGCTATTGCGATGGAGTTCCTCATCTTTATGCAGAAAAAGAAGGTAAGAAAATAGATTTGACAGCTTCTTGTCACTCCTTTTATAAAACTATGGAAATAACTGTGAAGAATTACGAAATAGCAGCTGTAAAAATTTTTAAGGATAAATCCAGGTATTATCCAGAGATTAATGAACTTTATTCATTTAATACTATTAATTTTTTCTATATCAAATCTGCCCTTGAGTATTTAAAAGAAAGGCAGTGTGAAAAATTCCGTTTATATAGTAAAGAGTGCTTACTGAGGTGAGAGATGGACATTAAAACAGTTATAGCTTACCAGTATAAGAAAATAGTTCTTATTGCTCTCCTGATAGTTGTAGGATTTGGATTTTACAAGGTTTATTCATCATTTTTTGAAAGGGTTAATCAGATATGGCAAATGAAGATAGGATATGATTATGCAAACCTTATAGCCCTTGCAGAACAAAAATTAAAAAATGCCCAGTTTCAGGTTGAGTGGAACTGTTCTGATGTTTCTATGGAAGATAATCCAAAGGAAAGTGATACCTGTAAGCAGGCTAAAAAAGAACTGGCAAAAGCAAGGGAAGAATATGAAAAAATACAATCACAAAAAGAAAAACTTTTCAAAATAGAAAAACAGGTAAAAAACTATTACGATGCTGTTTTATTAGCAGCTCAGCAAACTCCTCTGCCTTTTACATTGTTAGTGATTACTCTGGTCTCTTTTATAATAATTGTCGGACTACTTATAAAAGAATTTTTACCATCAAAACGCTAAGGGGGGAAAGGAAAATGAGGAGACTTTTTACAGGTGTTTTTATAATCTTAACCTTTTTACTTTTCTCGTGTGCAGAAGTATCTAATAAAATTAACAAAATTACAAATTCTAATCCTATTGATCATGAAAAAGGAACTTATAACTATGGAGTAATTCCTGTTCTTGTATCCTATGATTTTATTTCACAAATGCATAAAGCTGACCCTTATTTTGAAAAAGAGCTTTCTCCACTTGCAGATAAAATTATCTATTATTACTACTATTATCTATTTAGTCCTCAAGTCTTAGCAGCCTTGTCAAATGGGGACGATAAGATTACAGGAGTACCTATTTCTGTGGAAATAAATGGAAAAACAATATCTACAAAAGTAAATTTTGAATACCCTGAAAAGTTAGTTAAAGTTTTGCAGTACTGTAAAAACATAAATGGTGAAATTAAAATTTTTATTAAAGATGAGTATGTGAAAGGAAACATAAGTGATATTTCCTACCTTGATGAATATAAAGATATATTTGATGTGAAATCATCAACTGTAGCAAATCAATTGTTTTTGACAACTTTTTGGAGTAAGGTTCATGAAACAACCTTAAGAAGATTTCCTCATATCGCTTGTGTAAATAAGAAAGGATATGCAGAAGTTATTTATGCTGTTTTACCTATGGAGAATTTGCCAAAATTAGACAAAATTCGTTATAGAGAAAAGTTTATGGATAAATACTCTTCTGCCTGCATAGAAAAAGAAAAGGGACATTGGACAAGTAAAGTAGGTATTACTGCAGCAGAAGGTATATTAAAAGTATTTGGGAAAGGGGGATGTCCTATATTTCCTAAATATTGTATTGAGCGTATAGATCTTTATGAAAACGATATTGACGGATATGAATACTACTATTTATGCCCTGATGTAGGAGACATTTCTGGGGCTGGATTAAAAGGAATTTATGATGCTGTTGGTGTTGTAGATATAAAAACATTAGCGGAGCTTAAAAAGTTTGCTCTAGAAATAAATGAAGAAGAAAAAAGAAAAATGATACAAAATAAACCTTTAAACTTTTGGAAATGCCCAAAAGAAAATGGTCTTAGTCCATGGGTTCAAAACAATTCATACTGTGAGGCAATAAGATGATAAAAGCAGCTTTAGTATTTATTCTTTATGCCTTTACTTTTGCAAATGCTTTAGATTTTGGCTCTGCTGGACTTCCTCAACCTAAAAAAGAAAACATATTTGAGGAAAATACCAAACCAAAAGAGAAAAAAGTCCATCCTTTCGTGCAGGATATAGAAACCATCAAAAACTATATATTCTTAGATGGAAACTATCTACTTGAGCCTATTATCAATATGGATAAAAGGGGCTGTTATTGTAGTCAGAATGAAATTGTTAAGCATATAAATAAACTTTCTAAATTTCTCTCTAAGGAGCAAAAAGTTAAAGAATGCTCAATAAACTTTATGTTTATAGAAAATGCTTTGCCTGTAATTATAAAAACCTCTGGATATTCTACAGTTTCAGTTTCAAACTGGTATACCTGCGACGGAGTTTTTCAAAGAGGAAATATTTTTGGTATTGTAAAAAATGGGCTTTTCAAAAAAATAGAAAGACAGGAAGGTATATTTGTCAGAACTATAGAAAGGGATTTTTCAACCTTTAAAATAAAAATTTCATCAGGATTGACAGAGGTCCTTGCAAACTATGACCAGCTTTCTGGTTTAACCATTTTAAGCGTAAAACTTCCTTCAGATTTCAGATCAAAAACTGAACTTTTAAAGAAAGACGAAAAGTTTTCAAAAAGCCTAAATAAGCTTCCTGTTTATCTTTCTGTTTTTTATAATAGCCAGCGATTATCGGATAATCCAAGATTTAGAGATCCTGTTGCTTATTTAAACTACATTGTTAGAAATCCGTATGATATTCAAAAGTTTATAGAAACAGGTTTTAATCTCATTGAAAAGAAGAAGTGAAAATGAGAACAAAGGAAGAAAAACAGCCAATATACGATATTATCGCAACTATAAACCAATACGGATTTACACAGACGCAGATACTTAAAGCTTTAAAGAAAATATATCCTTTTGTTAAACCTTACTACATCCAGAAAGCTAAAAGATACGGTAGGATAAGGGAAGACTTGAACCTTATAGAAATATTTCAAGGAAGCCATTCAAAGCTTACAAAAGCTTATTTTGTGAGGCTATTTCTAAATCAAGGAAAAAGCAAAATATGGATAAAAGAGAGACTTGGGGAAGACTATTATGAAATAATCTGGTCTATAAGACAAACAGAAAAAAGGCGAAGAAAATTACAGTTAGAAAATCAAATTTTAAGTCAGTTCAAGGGAGTAAGAACCAAAAAGATAAACCTTGATATGATTATTGATACTCTTAAAGAAAAAGGACATATCTCTGGACTTTATTATCTAAGGCAGTATGTTCAAACTAGAATTGTTAAATATCATCTAAAAAAATATGGTCTGACTATAAAAGATGTATTAGAAAAGGATAAATTAGAGCTTAAGTCCATTATTGTTGAGAACTATTGTAAAAACAGTATAGGCATTATTGATTATGAAGGATTTTTAAAAGCTTTGTATTCTCAGGAACCTTTATCCAGACTTGACAGATTTATAGGGCAAGATACAACAGGCATTTTAAGAGATAGATTGAAAACCAAAACAAGAGGACTAACCAAAGTTGTAATAGACAGTATGATTGTTAACTCTACTTTTGATGAGTTCAAGATTAAATTTGAAGACTACCTTTATAGACGCATAAATAATGCTTACTTCAAAGGGAATCAGAGAGAAAGAAAAAGTCGTATTAAAAAAGATATATGTAGTATTGAAGAGTTTATAAGATTAGCAATTAAACATGGATACGCTTATGCAAGAAGAAGATTTTGTGATGAGAAAAGAAATGAACTGTTCTTTTTTATTAAAAAGAATTTTGGTAGTGTTGAAAGGTTTAAAGCTCTGTTAAAAGAAAATAAAATTTCTATAAGTGCTCATTAAAAATTTCTCTTAATCCACAATTCCATAATAGGGTCTATAATCTGATAAACATCCTTATCTTTCGTTATTATATCTTTTTTTAGAAGCTGTTCTACAGCTCTTTTCAGTTGTGAAGCTGTAATTTCGAACTCAAAAAGAACATCTTTTGAGTAGATATTTTTACCATTTGTGTAGGTTATAATCTTTAAAGCTTTTTTTTGGGTTGGAGGTAAATCAGCCCATTCTTCCCAAAAAGTATCTTCTTCCCTTTCTAAAACAAGATTTACTGCATAATCTAAATCTTCTTTTTTTACTTTTTCTTTGGAAACTTCCCAAAGGACATAGCAGATATGTTGAATGTAGTAAGGGAAACCTCTGGAGATTGAGAAAACCTCTTTTATTATTTCTTCATCTATTTCTTTCCCTGTTTTCTCAAATTTATTCTGGATAAATGGTATCCATTCTTCAAGTGGAATTTCCTTTAAAGGAAACTTTTTAACAGATTTATAAAAAGGTCTACTTTTATCAGAAAAAATCTGGGTAAGGATACTTTTCTTACTTCCTGAAAACAGATAAGAAACATTTCTACCGTGATTTTGGATAACTGTTCTGATTTCTTTTTCTAAACCTAAATTCTCAATTTCCTGAAACTCATCAAATATAACTGCAACATTCGTATTATTTTTGGTAACGTATAAAAAAGGGATTTCCAGTATTTCTTTTAAAACTGTTTTTTTCTCTTTTGGAGAAAAAGAAATGGAAAACGTTATACTGCCGTCAGGTTTAAAGGTAGAGTTAATACTAAAGTTTAGATTTGCAAGTTCTTTAAAAGATTGGATAACCTTTTCTTTTTTTGATACTAATGTTTTTACAATTTCATTAAAATATCTGTTTATAAAATCTTTCTCATCTATAACAGGAAACAAATCAAGGAAAATAACTTTAACTTTTTCCCTTTCTAATTCTTCTTTTAATCTTAACAAAAGAGATGATTTTCCAAACCTCCGTGGAGAATACAGAAGTATGTTAATACCAGAGAAAACATCTCTTTTTAGTTCTGATAGTTCTTTTTCCCTATTACAAAAATCTTCGTTGCTGACAGTTCCACCAAAATAAAAAGGATTTCTTTCTTTATGTTCCATTATACAAACCCGTATTATACATTTATGTATAATACATTAATGTATAAAAAATATTTGTCAAGAGTTTATAAATACTCTTCTTCTTACTAACTTTGTGGATAAAACTATTAAAAAAGCTGTAAACCTTCAATATATTTGAAATCTTTTTTGTTATAAGTTAATAGAGGAGCGTCATAATATATAGATG
>WFXI01000206.1 GCA_015490675.1 Hydrogenothermaceae bacterium | reverse complement strand
TTACCATTTACGGACAGCCTGTAAATGCAGGGGATAAAGTTATTATTCCAAAAGATAGATACGGCTTTTTAGGTGGAGTTTATGAAGCTCAAAAAGTGGTTCATTCAATCAAAAAAGATGAAGGCTGGAAAACAAATATAACAATTAAATACATTGGAGGATAGCTATGGAATATCAGCTTACAGAGCCTTTTGAATATGAAGGACAAAAGATAGAAAAATGCACGATTAAAAAGACACAAGTCAAGGTAATAGACAGAATAAAGGCAAAAACAGAAGCAAAATCAGTATTTGGAACAGAAGAAGGAGATGCATTTATGCTGTGTCTTATAAATAGACTTTGCGATTTTGGAGTAAGTATTCCATCATTAGAACTTGCAGAAAAACTATCTTCAGAAGATTTAGACAACATAGCAATGAAGATAATGGGGATAGATGAGGATTTTTTGCAGTATTTAGCCAGCAGTTCGGAGAATTCACAGAAATAGTAATACCTGCACTTGTTGAATTTGGATATTCATACAAGGAGATTTTAGATATGAGTCCTTCAGAACTTTTATATGTAGCTTCAATTACAGTTAGATACAAAGAAAAACAAAAGGAGCAAATAGAAAATGCAAGGTAGAGAATTTTTACTTCAACTTGCTGTTGGAGTTAGTGATTTATTTTCAAAAAAGGTTGATAAAATTAAGGCTAAAGCCAAAGATTTAGAAGGAAAAATCCAAAAACTTGATAACACATTAAAAACTATAGATGGATTTAAACAGCTATCCCAAGATATAGAAAACTTTTCAAAAGCAGAAGTTGAACTTTCACAAAAAATCAAACTACTTGAAGAAAAACATAAAAAGCTAAATCAAGAACTAAAAGAAACCCAAAGGCAGTATCAAAAAACTGGAGGAAAGTCTCAAGAACTTGCCCAGAAAATAGAAAAGCTAAAAAGAGAAATAGAGCAAAACTCTTTAGAACTTGCAGAAAACAAAGATAAACTAAAAATGATTTCTCAGGCAAAAGATAAAGCTGTTAAAGATGCAAGCCGTTTAAAACAAGAGCTTGAAAAAGAAGGCATAGAAACAAAAAATCTATCAAAAGAGTATGACAGATTACAAAAAGAGCTACAACAAACCACTAAAGAATACGAAAATTTAGAGAAAAAACTATCATCTTCTACCCTTGAAACCTTCGGAGCAAAACTAAAAAGTATAGCCACCATCGGAGGAGTTGGAGCTGCAGCTTCATTTTCTATAAAAGGCATTATAGATAAAGCCACCCAAATAGACAGACAGGCAAGGCTTATTATCGCCAGAACCGAGCTTACAACAAAAGATTTACAAGCTGTTAAAAATGACCTTACAGACATTTACGAAATTACTGGAGCTATGCCTGACCAGATAGCAGAAGTTTATACACAGTTTAGACAGCAAACAGATTTATCTGCAAAACAGCTAAAAGAAGCTACTATTCAGGCTTTAAAACTTCAAAAAATAGCTCCAGAATGGGACACAAAAGAAATAACCCGTGCTATAACCCAGATGCAAAAAGCTTGGGGAATTTCTGCAAAAGAAGCATCAGATTTAATTATCACTGCCTATCAAAAAGCAGGAGACAAAGCAGGAGACTTACTTGATACCCTGTGGGAATACTCACCACTAATGAAAGAAGCAGGACTAAACGCAAAAGAATTTACAGCAATGCTCATAGCTGGAGCAAAAGAAGGGGCATTCAACTTTGATAAACTTGCAGACACTATAAAAGAAAGTTTCAAAGCAAGGTTAACAAAAGATTGGAGTAATATTGTAGGAGAAGGTTTACAAGAAGGAATTATAGATAAAATTCTTCCTGAAGATAAATTCAAAGACAAATCAAGAAGAATAAAGCACTATTTAGCTCAAATAAGAGAAGGATGGGAAAAGCATAACGATAAGCTAAAAAAGGAAGGTTATGCAAAACTAATGGTAGAAGTTTCAACTTTATATCAAGAAAATCCACAACTTGCCTCAAATTTAGTTGAACAACTTTTTGGAACTCAAGGAAGTGAAGACATCCAGAATAAAATCCTAAAAGCAATGGGAGAAGCTTCCCTAAATGCAGATAAAGTTGTTGGAAACTACAAAAACGCCACAGATAAAGCCTACAACGAATTAAAAACATTTTTTGATAGATTAAATGAGGCTTGGAGAAAGTTAGAAGCCACATTTTTAAAAACAGCAGATGAACTTGCAAAAACCCTTTCACCAATAGGAGACATTATTTTTGATATTACAACTAAAATAGCAGGACTTGCAGAAAGCCATCCTATAATAGCAAAAGCAGTTTTATTTTTACTTGGAGTAATAGCCACTTTAGGAATATTAGGAGCTACACTTCAAACAATAGCTTTAATTTCAGTTTTTGCCTTTGGAGGATTTGCCAAAGGAGCAAAAGTCGCATCTCTTGCAGTAAAAGGCTTGACAGCTACAGCAGGATTAGCAACAACAGCTATAAAAGGTTTAGCAGTTGCATTTAGAATGCTTTCAACTGCATTTTTAACAGCTGGCAGAGGATTAATAGCCTTTTTTGCTTCACCTATGGGACTTGTAGTTTTAGCAATTGGAGCTTTAATTGCCACATTATTTGTTTTATACAAAAACTGGGATGCTGTATGGAACTGGATAAAAGAGAAATTCCAATCAGCAAAAGATTTCCTGTTATCAGGCTTGCAAACCCTCAAAAACATATTTGCCAAAGGCTTAAAGCTTGTAATAGATTTTTCTCCAATTGGACTATTTTTAAAACTGATAAATATGCTCGTTCAAAAACTATTTAACCTTGACCTAAAAAAAGCAGGACAAAAACTAATTCAAACATTCACAGATGGAATTTTATCATTCATTAAAAAACCATTTGAAATAATAGACAAAATAAAAGAAAAAGCCAAAAGCATTTTAAAATTCTTTGGTTTTGGAGGAGATGACAATCAGAAGAAACTCATAGCAAAACAAAAATTAGAAGGAAAACCTGTAAACCAAATAATAAAATCCCAAACAACTGAAAAAGCTCTTATATCTCAAACTATCTATGAAAGAAAAGAAAAATTAACAAAAGAAATCACCCAAACAACCCAGCAAGTAAAACAATTTAAAGAAATCCAGCAAAAAGAAAAATCCACAAAAGAAATAAAATTAGAAGCCCCTATAAATATTAATGCTCCAGTTAACATTACTGCAGACACTAAAAACCCAGAGGACATAAAAAAAGCAATCATAGAGGCTTTTAGAGAAGGCTCAACAGAACTAAAATGGGCATTAGAACAGGCTTTAAGAGATATACAGATTGACAATG
>WFXI01000205.1 GCA_015490675.1 Hydrogenothermaceae bacterium | reverse complement strand
GAAAGTAAAATAGATGCAGTTTTATCAAGATAATCATTTGAATTTCCACATTTTGGAGAATATATACAGGAAGGACATCCTGCAGAGCATTTACATTTAGAGATGTTTAAATATACACTTTCCATCATCTTGTCTAGTTTGTTAAATCCTACTTCAGAGTATCCAACTCCACCCTCGTATCCATCGTAAATATAAATAGTAGGATTTTGAGTGTTAACATCATAAGCAGTAGACATACCACCTATGTCCCATCTGTCATTCATCGCAAAAAGAGGATAAATACCAATTAATGCATGCTCTACTCCGTGTAAAGCTCCTAAAAATGCCTGTTTCCTTTCTTTTATTCTTTTGACTATATCATTAAATGTTTGCTTATCTTTGTCATTTAATTTTTGTATAAACGGAGTCGTAGCTTTTAAAAACATTTCAAAATCGTCAAGATTTCCAGTTTTCTTAAAAGAATTTAAATTTTCAAATGCAATATCTTCATAAACAAAAAATCCTGGATTTTCTAGAGACTTTTCTCTTAGAAAGCTTTTAAGAAGCCTTACATTAAATAGCCAATTTTTCCTTAATATATCACTTTCCCAAGAGTTTGGCATTGAAAACCAAAAAGCAATAGTTTCAAAATTTCTCTCTAAAATTTCCTTTTCAGAGAAAAAGTGTTCGTTAAGCTTTAAATCTCTATCTAAATCTCTTACAAAATACCCTAAAACTCTAGACCTTACATTTACAATTCCTTTAAATATTTCAATATTGTTTATTTTCTTGCTATCTGTAATTTCTATTACATCTATAAAAGTTTCTTTTAATGGTTCTGTAATGAATGAAGTTTCTGTTTTTGCTACATAAACAGTTTGTTTGTCAAAATCAATACTTTCTACAATAAATTTCTCACCATTATGTATATAAATTGCCCCAGGATGAGCTTCGTATATTAAAATATCTTCCGAAATATCGCCTATAATTTTATCTTTTATAGCATCTACTATTTTAAAACTGCTTCCTGCAGAGCGAATGCTAAATGGAGGTTGCTTTGAAGCGTATAATTTATTATTAGAAAATCTTAACTTTTTCTCTTTATATAGCTCTCTGGCAACTTCTTTTTCCTCTTCAGAAAGTTCCTTTATTTTTATTGGAAGCTCATAAGCCATAACAGGTATATGTTTTTTTAATATGTATTTGTTTTTAGGATTTATTACAGGTTCCTCCATCTGTCTTTTAAATATTTCTTCAGGATTTTTTACAAAATACTGGTCTAGTGCATTTCTTTTTGGAATTAGTATATTATATGCAGGTTTATCTCTTCTACCTGCCCTTCCAAATCTTTGCCATAGTTGTGCTAAAGTCCCAGGGTATCCTACTAAAATACAGCTTTCCAAATCTCCTATATCTATTCCCATCTCTAAAGCACTTGTTGAAATTACCGCCAAAACATTTCTGGTTAGGATTTTAAACTCAATTTCTCTCCTTTCTTGAGGAGTATATCCAGACCTGTAAGGACTAACTTTGTCTACAAGGTCTTCTCTTCCTTTATTTTTAAGAGCATCTTTTACTCTTAAAGATAAAATTTCTGCTTCTTTTCTGGAGTCTACAAAAACTATTGTAGAAATATCATTAATAACATTATTTGCTATTAAATTAGCAATTTCCAGAGATTTTAAATTTTTCATTATTTGAATAATTTTCTTTGGAGAGGAAGCTCCAGATTTTGAGATTTCAATAACAGGTTCACCTATTAAATTAGAAACAAATTTAGAAGGATTATGTATTGTTGCAGAGTTTGTTATAAAAACAGGTTTATCAGATTTATAATAAGAAACTATTCTTTTTAATCTCTTTATTATGTTTGCAATATGTGAACCAATAACACCTCTGTAAGTGTGAACCTCATCTATTACAATAAACTCTAAATCTTCAAAAAAAGAAGCCCACTTGTAGTGAAAAGGAAGTATTCCAACATTTAACATATCAGGAGTTGTAATTAAAAAATTAGGAGGATTTTCCCTAATTTCTAATCTTTTTTCTTTTGGAGTATCTCCATCATATACTTCCACACTTGCACTTATACTAAGTTCCAAGATTAGCTCTTTAATTTTCGCATACTGGTCTTGAGCTAGAGCCTTTAATGGAAATAAAACTAAAGCTTTTGTGTACGGATTAGTATAAAATCTTTCTAAAACAGAAAGAATATAAATAAAAGATTTACCAGATGCAGTTGGAGTTGTGATAACAACATTATTTTTTAAAGATATTTGTTTTATTGCTTCTGCTTGATGAGAGTATAATTTCAAATTTTTTTCTTTTAAAAATTTAGCTATTTTTTCATTTTTAAAT
>WFXI01000204.1 GCA_015490675.1 Hydrogenothermaceae bacterium | reverse complement strand
TAATAATAAAAGGTTAGGTAGGTTATAAAATGATTTGTGAAATAGGCATATCAAAAGTAAAAACTTGCAAATCAAAATCAGGAACAAAATACCACATTATAAGACCTTGGGGAAAATCAATTAGGGCTTTTTGTGGTAGAGGAGTAAATAAAAATAACTGCCTAACACTTGATATAAATGATGGTAAAGTTTGTAAAAACTGTATAAGTTCCTTAAACAAAACACTTGAGGATAAAAATAAAATTCTTAAAAAACTCTCATTCATCTTTTAATCTGTTGGGGGCTTTGCCCCCTGTTTCCAGTTCCAAAGAAAAAAACAAAAAATAAAAAAAATAAAAATTGGGCTGTTTTTCGGCTTGGGCTGTTTCTAGAAATTATTAAATAATGAAGTGAGTGAACGAAGTCAAGGCTCGGCCGAAGGCCGACCCGAAGGGCTTGGCCTTGACGAAGTTCACGAACGAATTAAAATCATATTTAAAACAGCCCAAGCAGAAAAAAATAATTATTTAAAAACCTCTTAAAAAATAAAATTAAAAAATAAATTGAATAAATAAAACCTCATTTTTAAAAAATTAATATAAATAAAAACCTCATTTTAAAAACAAAATTAAAATAAAAATAATTAATAAAACCTCATTTAAATAGACTACTCCCCTTATGTTTTCTTTTACCTGCAGGTAAATTTTAAATTTTAGTCTGTCTTTATAAAATATTTGCTATTTCGTCGGTTAGTATATCAAAGAATGTTTTGATTTCAGGTGGTTTTCTTTTTGTGTCTTGGGTGCAACACCTACAAACTTTTTTAGATTTATCTAAAATTTTTTTCTCTTTATAATCATCTTCTTTAATTTCAATATCTGTATTAACTAATTCATAATTAATTCTTTTTAAATTTGTGAAAATTGAATGTCCTAAATCTTTAATATAATTAACTGCCTCACTTAAATTAATTAAAAATTTGTCCTTTGTTTCTTCTGCTTTCTCCTTTATATAGTCTTTCATTGACTTTAAGGAATTAAAAAAGTGAAAAAATACATCTTCAGCATTTAATACCTCAAATTCTTTTTCTAGTATCTCATAACTTTTTTTAAATAAACCTATGATAATTTTATATATCTCTTCTGTGTTGACCTCTGCTTGTTTTGTATCTATGGTTGAATGTTCTTTATAAAATCCTTTTATCTGTATATGTTCTTGTTCCTTGAATAAAAATTTTAGTTCCTTAATATTGTTATCTTCTTCAAAAACCGAGAAAGCATTATGGATAATCCTTTTTAATGATAAATACTGAGTAAAATGGATTTTAGAAATTTTATAATCTTTATGAAGTCTTAAATATTTTCTGCTTAACCTTAGCTCAAATCTCCAAGTAAGTTTTAGTTTTTCCTTATCAACTACATCATTTAAGGCTTGATTATAAATTTGTATTAGTTCAGTATCTCTGTTTAAACTTCTGTATATAGATAGTTCTTTATAACCCCCTACGCCTTTTTTAATGCTCCATAGTTCTTTATTTTTATAAGTTTCAGAATACTCCTCTGTATAGTTCCTTTTTTCCTTTCTAGCATTAAATAACTTTAAAATATTATTTATAAACTCCTCATTTGTATTGTAAATATCTGTGTTAAAGTCAACTCTAGAGTAAATAAAACCATACATTTTAGCTTTAAACATTTTAAAAACAGATTTTATAAAGTTTTCAGTATAAGCAATGTTTTGTGGTCTTAGAGCTTTAGCTGGTATTTCGATTAGAAAATCAGGCATTTTTATAACTCCCCATTTTACCAATTGAATTTTACTTTTTTTAGGAGTTCTAGCAACCTTAATAGCAATGTTATATCTAAATTCCCTTAACATAATTGAATAATGTTGCTCTGCTAACTTTTTTGATGTTAAAGGCTCATATCTAAAAGGTTTATCCTCCATTTCAGTTCCGATTAGTTTTCTAAGTTCCTCTATTTTATTTTCCCAATGTTTTTTATCTTCAGCTTCGGCAAAAACTCCAATTGTAAGCCAATCAACTCCAGAATATAAAACCTTCCCTTTAATCATCTTAATCCCTCCTCCCTTAGTTTTTTATAAATCAGACTTCTGACTAATTCGGAAACTGTTGTGTCATTTTCTTTGGCTAAAATTTCTAGTTTGTCTCTTGTTTTTCTTTCTAATCTGATGGTAATTCTTACAGGAAGGTATTTAGTTTTGTTTCTTCTTTTGATGTAAAACCTTGACATTTAACAACCCCCTTGTTAGATTTGGGGGTGTTCGAGATGTATTGAGGATATACAAAAACTTGACATTACAAATAAAAAGGCACATACTAATAAGCGAAGATGTTTAAAGAAATAATCAAATAACGCCTTCCTTAAACACTTCTGGTTGTTTCTTTAAACTTCTTCCTACGCAAGAAGAAGTGAAGCAATATTTATTTTTTGGAGGTATTTTGTCGTGCGTATCACAGGAACAGTTAAATGGTTCAACTCAAAGAAAGGATTTGGGTTCATCACAAGAGATGATGGACAAGGAGACATCTTTGTTCATTATTCTGCTAT
>WFXI01000203.1 GCA_015490675.1 Hydrogenothermaceae bacterium | reverse complement strand
TAATAATAAAAGGTTAGGTAGGTTATAAAATGATTTGTGAAATAGGCATATCAAAAGTAAAAACTTGCAAATCAAAATCAGGAACAAAATACCACATTATAAGACCTTGGGGAAAATCAATTAGGGCTTTTTGTGGTAGAGGAGTAAATAAGAATAATTGTAAAATTCTTGATATAAATAGCAGTAAAATTTGTAAAAATTGCATAAGTTCCTTAAATAAAACACTTGAAAATAAGAATAAAATTCTTAAAAAACTCTCCCTTATCTTTTAACCTGTTGGGGGCTTTGCCCCCTGTTTCCAGTTCAACTATAGTCAGTAATTACTAACCACAGAATTTAGGCAGAATTTGGGCTGTTTTCTGGCTTGGGCTGTTTCTAGAAACTTATAAATAATGAAATGACCGTCGCGAAGTCAAGGGCAAGGACACGAAGTGTCCGCAGTCGGCACGAAGTGCCGATGGATGCCGAAGGCATCCACCCTTGACGAGCAAGGGAATGAATTAAAATATTTTTTAAAACAGCCCAAGCCTAAAATAATTAATTAAAAACCTCTAAAAAATAAAATAAAAAATAATAATAAAACCTCATTTAAATAGACTACTCCCTTTAGATTTTCTTTTGTTTGCAATCAAATTAAAGATTTTAATCTATTTGCCTAAAATTTCTGCTACTACATCTGTAATTAAGTCTAATTGTGTGTAAATTTCAGGTGGTTTTTCTTCGGCGTCTTGGGTGCAACGCCTCCAAACTTTTTTATTTTCATTTAAATTTTTAGGTTCTTTATAATCTTCTTCTTTAATTTCAATATTTGTATTAACTAATTCATAATTAATTCTTTTTACATTTTCAAAAATTGAGTGTCCTAAATCCTTAATATAATTTACTGCTTCACTTAAATTAATTAAAAATTTGTCCTTTGTCTCTTTTGCTTTCTCTTTTATATATTCCTTCATTGACTTCAAAGAGTTAAAGAAGTGAAAAAATACATCTTCGGCGTTTAGTGTTTCAAATTCTTTTTCCAGTATCTCATAACTTTTTTTAAACAAGCCTATAATAATTTTGTAAATTTCCTCTGTATTTGCCTCTGCTTGTTTAGTATCTATAGTTAGGTGTTCCTTATAAAATCCTTCTATCTGTGGGTGGTTTTGTTCTTTAAATAAGAAGCTAAGTTCTTTTATATTTTCGTCATCTTTGAATATGGAATAAGCATCATAAATAACTCTTTTTAATGATAGATATTGAGTAAAATGAATTTTTGAAATTTCAAAATCTTTATGAAGTCTTAAATATTTTCTGCTAATTCTTAATTCAATTCTCCATATAAGTTTTAAAATTTCTTTGTCAATTACATTATTTAATGTTTGGTTATAAATCTGTATTAATTCAGGGTCTCTGTTTAGGCTTCTATATATGGATAGTTCCTTATATCCTGTAGTTCCTTTTTTAATGCTCCACAGTTCCTTGTTAATTTGTGTTTCTGAGTATTCAATTGTTTCATTTTTCTTTTGTTTTCTACCATTAAATAATTCTAAAGTTTTGTGAAGAAATTCTTCACTAGTGTTATATATATCAGTATTAAAATCAACTCTTGAATAGATAAAACCATACATTTTAGCTTTAAACATTTTAAGAATAGATTTTATGAAATTTTCGGTATATGCAATATTTTGATGTCTAATAGCTTTTGCTGGTATCTCAATAAGAAAATCAGGCATTTTTATAAAACCTTTTTTAACCAGTTCAATTTTACTTTTTTTAGGTGGTCTTGTTATTTTTATGGCTATGTTATATCTAAACTCCCTCAGCATAATTGAATAATGTTGGTCTGCTAATTGTCTTGAGGTTAAAGGCTCATATCTAAAAGGTTTATCTTCCAGTTCTACTCCGATTAGTTTCCTAAGTTCCTCTATTTTATTATTCCAATGTTCTTCATCTTGGGTTTCTGCAAATATACCAATTGTAAGCCAATCAACTCCCGAATATAAAACCTTCCCTTTAATCATCTTAGCCCCTCCTCCCTTAATTTTTTGTAAATTAAACTTCTGACTAATTCAGAGATAGTTGTGTCATTTTCTTCTGCTAAAATTTCAAGTTTTTCTTTGATATGTTTTTCAATTCTGATTTTGATTAATTCAGGAAGGTATTTTGTTTTGTTTCTTTTTTTGACATAAAACCTTGACATTTGACAACCCCCTTGTTAAATTTGGGGGTGTCCACGATGTATTGAGGACATACAAGGGGTTGACAAAAGGGTATAAGTGAGATAAACTATTAATCTGTTGTTTGAGCTTAGCTGACTGGCTGAGCTAAAGGCTACTTGGCAAATGAATAGGGGAGCCAGATGTGCCCAATAAGGCACAATAAGAGAAGAGTTTTAGGTAGAGCTTTCCATAGATTTTTTGGAGAGTTTGATCCTGGCTCAGCGCGAACG
>WFXI01000202.1 GCA_015490675.1 Hydrogenothermaceae bacterium | reverse complement strand
ATTGTAGCCTTATTTTTTGATATGTCTTATGGCACTTTCTTGCATTTTATATTTTATTACATCTTCTGTTGACCATTTTTGAATAATTTTATCTATTTCTTCTTCTGATAAAGAAGGTTTATCATACATTCCTTTTTTTGCTCTTTGTCTTTGTGCTTCATAGAGTATGACTGCAGTTGCTACTGATACATTTAAACTTTGTGCCATTCCATACATTGGAATAATAATTTGTTTATCTGCATACTTTAATACTTCTTCGCTAACACCTTGAATTTCATTTCCAACAACTATTAAGGTTGGTTTTGTATAGTCAATAGACCTAAAATCTACACTATCTTCTGATAAATAGGTTGCTAAAATTTGAAACCCTTCTTCTTTTTTTTGTTTGAAAAATTTTTCTAAATTTTCAATTTCTTGGTGAATAACCCATTTATGTGAACCCATTGTTATTTCTTCATTTATTAAATTCCCCTGTCCTAAAAATCTATAATAAAGATATAACACTCCTGTTGCATCGCAGGTTCTTAATATTGCAGAAAAGTTATGTTGATTTTTTACATTATCTGTAAAAACTTGCAAGTCTTTTTGTCTTTTTTGTAAGACTTTTTTTATTTTTTCCAGTCTTTTCTCTGTTATAAACATTAACCTACCTCTTTTGGAAGTATTATTTCAAAAATAGCTCCTTCTTTGCTTGCAATAGCTCTAATCTTTCCTTTATGTTTTTCTATAATTTCTTTTGTTATTGTAAGTCCAAGACCACTTCCTTTTGGTTTATTCGAATAATATGGAACAAATATTTTTTCAACTTCTTCCTCTGATATACCTTTACCTGTATCTTTGAAAATAATTTTTATATAACCTCCATTATCTTTTGCCAAAATATATATATTTCCTCCGTCCTTTAAAATTTCAAGACTATTCTGAATTATATTTGAAAAAGCCTGTCTTAAAAGTTTATAGTCTGCCTTTATAGTTAGATTTTCTGGAATGTTTAAATTTATCTTAAATTTATCAGTCTGATAACTTCTTTTTAATTCTTCAAAAAGAGATTTTAAATTTACTTCGGATATGTTTAATTTATCATTCATTGCAAATTGCCTAAAATCCTTAACCAGTTTAGATAAGTGTTCAACCTCTGAGTAAATAGCTTTTACAGATTTTTCTAGTATTTGTGGAAAATTTTCATTCTGTTTTTTATATTGTCTTTCTATCCTTTCCGCGGCTAGCTTTATTGGAGTTAAAGGATTTTTTATTTCGTGAGCAATTCTTTGAGCTATCTCTCTCCAAGTTCTTGCTTTTTCTGCAACTACTACATCTGTTATATCATCAAATACCAAAACCAAACCTTTTTCTGAAATTCTGGTTGCTTTTACTATTATTACTTTACCTTTTATTTCTATAGTTTTTTCTGTTTCTAGTTGTCTTTCAGATATTCCAAGAACTTGAAGCAAATAGGATATATCTTTATCTTTTAACTGCTCTCTTCTTATTCCAAGTATGTTTTCAGCAGCTTTGTTTATATTTTTTATTTTTCCTGTTTTATCTGAATATATAACTCCCGTCCTAGCATTCTCTAAGACAGCTTCTAAGTATTCTTGGTTTATTTTTAATTCTCTGTTGCTTCGTTCTAGTTTTATATAAAGATTTTTTAACTCTTTTACCATCTGGTTAAATTCGTTTATTAATATACCTATTTCATCAGATGATTTTAAATTTATTTTTACATTGAGATTTCCTTTTGCAACTTCTTTAGATGCCTCAACAAGTTTTTCTAATGGATAAGTAAGATTCCTAACTATATATTGACCAAACCAGATAGCAGCACCTATTACAAACATAGTGATTGTGAGCATAGTTACAATGTAGCTTACACGGACTGGCTTTTTAAAATGCCTAAACTTTGAATAAGCTGTGGCTATTTCTTCAATTTGTTTTTTCTTTTCTACAAATATCTCTGGTAATCTTGCATCTAATATTATGTATCTGTTATTTGTTTCATCGTAAGTTATATATCTTAAAAATTTATCGTTTATGATTGTAAATTCTTTTGAAAAGTCTAAGTTTTTAAAACTTAAAGGTTTTCCATATATTTTTTCAGGAATTTTATTTTCATCTGTAAATGTTATTGCTTTTAGATTAAAAATTTTTTTCACATTATAAGGGTTTACCTTTTTCTGCTTTAAGAGTTCTCCAGCGTATTTTATGTATCTTTTATGTTGGTCTAATGTGGCTTCTACTATTTGTTTTGCACTTTTTAGTGCTTCCTCAACTTTTCCTGAAAACCAAAAATTTGTCGCATCGGATATTAAAGATATTGAAACTGTTGAAATTATAATTGCAGGGAAGAAAATCATAGATATTAAGATAATAGAAAGTTTAACTCTTAATTTACCTTGGGTTTCATGTCTTTCAAAGAATAGTTTTATTAAGTGTCTTAAAGATATAGCTAAAATTGTTAAAAAGAAAACAACATTTATATTAATAATAACTAGGAAAACATAAGGGTTAAAAAAATCTTTGGCTCTAGAAATTTCTTTATATATAAAAAAGTTTCCTGCTATGAATACTGTTATAACTATAGAAGCTATTAATAGATTCCTTTGTCTTCTTCTTACCTCTTCATATTTTTGAAGCTTTTCTCTTTCCATTATTTACCAGCGATTTTTGTATTCTTCAGGTAGTTTTCTGTGTTCTTTGCCTAGGTATTCAACATCTTTTTCTTCGTCTAATCTTTTAGAAAACGGCTTTTCAAATAGTTCTTCATATGTGTGAGCTACAAGTCCTGGAACTCTTCCTATTATGAAAAATCCTTTACCTAATCTCCAGTCAAATCCCATTTCACTAGCTACTGCTGCAATAGCTCCATCCACATTCATAACAAGTTTTTTTCCTTTTTGTTTTTCTATTTCTTTTTCTATATCTTCTGCAAGTTGACAATATTTACCATAAAATCCAAGTTCTTTGGCATAAGAAAGTATTTTTTTAGCTCTAGGGTCAAAATCTTTAAAAAATCTATGTCCAAATCCGGGAATTCTTTTGCCTTGAGATAAATACTCTCTTACAATTTCTTCTGCAGTTTTGTTTATGTTTTCCTGAAGAAGTTTCATAATGTCTTCTAAGGCTCCTCCATGGGCAGAACCAAACGCTAAAATTCCAGCCCCAACACCAACATTTAGAGAATTTCCTCCGCTTATGACAGCTCTAGCAGCGATAACAGAAGGAGGAGCTATAGAATGCTCAATTGTTGCCACAAACATTACATCTAGCATTTTTCTTTCTTTTTCTGTAGGAAGTTCTCCTTTTAATACTAAATATATTGCTTCAGTAAATGTTAAATTTCCTACAAGTTCTTCTAGTTCATATCCTCTAACTAATGCCTTTGTTCCAACATGTGTGCTTATAGCTGTTTTCCACATTTTTTTACTCAAGCTAAAACCTCTCCAAATAAATTTTATTTTCAACTATTATAAAATAAATTAAGAAGCAAATTACTTAAGGGGGATTTAGTTGAGAAAGTTAATTTTTCTTATTTTGATATCTTTTTTTGTTTTAAATTTTTATTCGTGTAAAAAAC
Source organism: Hydrogenothermaceae bacterium (assembly GCA_015490675.1). Classification (GTDB taxonomy): domain Bacteria; phylum Aquificota; class Aquificia; order Aquificales; family Hydrogenothermaceae; genus Hydrogenothermus. The sequence goes on along the minus strand of WFXI01000202.1, from coordinate 2,701 downwards.
AACAACAAACTCCCAAGTATTCTGCAGTTATAATTGTTGGTGATTATGGAAAAAACTATCAAAAAAGGTTTATTTTTAATAATGTTAAAAATTATATTCGAAAGTATGGACTTTTAAATAAATATAAAGTTTTTACTTTAGATTATTTAACCCAGTGTAATTGCAATAAGTTTATGAAGTCAATAGTTATTGAACCAAAAAGATTAGAAGTTAAACAAACTGTCTTTAAAGAAAAGCTATATTGTTCAAAAGTTAATGTTTCTCCTTTTGTAGAAGTAAAAATTTTTAAAAATGGCAAACTTCAATATGAGAGTTTAGAAACAGTAAAAATTGAAGAAAAAAAGTGTAATGATTTTGCTTATCCTGATATAAGCATTGAGGATGTAAAACAAAAAGCGTTAAAAAAAGTTTCTGAAATTCTAATAAAGAAATATATTAATTAAGAATCTATGTTTGTATATATCTTAAAAAGACTTATTCAGATGGTACCTCTCCTTATAGGTATTACTTTTTTATCATTTATTATTATTCAACTTGCTCCTGGAGATTATTTAGATAAACTTAAGATGAATCCTCAAATATCAAAAGAAACTTTGGAAAAATTAAAACAATCTTATGGATTAGACCAACCTATTATTGTTCAATATATAAAATGGTTAATTAATGCATTAAAGTTTGATTTAGGATACTCTTTTAGCTACCATGCTCCTGTATTAGATATTATAAAAGAAAGGGTTGGGAACACCTTATTTTTATCAATTACATCGGCCATCTTAGCATGGGGACTTGCTATCCCTCTAGGAATATTTGCTGCATTAAGGCCAAACACAATTGTAGATAAATTTATTCAGCTTTTTTCATTTACATTTATGTCTATACCAAATTTCTTTTTAGCATTTTTAATGTTATTTTTAGCTGTAAAAACCGGTATTTTACCTACAGGAGGAGCTACAAGTCCTAATTATGATGAGCTTAGTTTTTGGGGCAAGATAGCTGATAGATTATGGCATGTTTCTTTACCAGCATTTGTATTGGCTATAGGTTCATTAGCTGGTCTTGTTAGACTAGTTAGAAGTACAATGATGGAATCTCTAAATGCAGAATATACTCTCTTTGCGAGAGCTAAGGGGCTTCCTGAAAGACAGGTTGTTATTAAACATGCATTAAGAAATGCCTTAAATCCATTTATTACATTACTTGGTTTTGAGATAGCTTCTTTACTTTCTGGGTCAGCTTTAGTAGAAATTATAGTTAATTGGCCAGGAATGGGAATGTTAATGCTAGATGCAGTTTTATCTCAGGATTTATATCTTGTTATGGGCGGACTTTATATTGGAGCAATAATGTTAATTATAGGAAATTTAATCGCAGATATATTACTTGCAAAATTAGATCCTCGGGTAAGACAAAGAGAAGTAGAAGGAATATTAAGGTAAATTTCCTTTCTATCCCATATAGTTCAGATAAAACAGCAAAAAAAATACAATTGCAGATTTTTCATAAGAAGATTTCTATCCCATATAGTTCAGATAAAACGTTAATTGGATTAATTACTTTTGTAGAACCACCAAGAACATTTCTATCCCATATAGTTCAGATAAAACCTATATATTTACCACCTTTTTTTATTTTAAAAGATATAAATTTCTATCCCATATAGTTCAGATAAAACAAACAATAAAAAAGAGAGGATATGTGAAAGTAGTAAAATTTCTATCCCATATAGTTCAGATAAAACAAAAGGCATAGACTACAAAGCACTAATGCTTGAAAAATTATTTCTATCCCATATAGTTCAGATAAAACGAGTGAATAAAGATTCTAATAGTAAAAAATCGGGCTAATTTCTATCCCATATAGTTCAGATAAAACTACCTCCACAGTTTTTATTTTAATTTTACTAAATTTAATTTCTATCCCATATAGTTCAGATAAAACAACCCAAGCTCTACCGCCCTCCAGGGCAAATTAAGGAATTTCTATCCCATATAGTTCAGATAAAACGAAGGAAATAAAAAACTTATTTTCGCATATAAATTCAAGATTTCTATCCCATATAGTTCAGATAAAACAGTCTTTCAATCGGTGGCTCGTCCCCTTCTTTTGTATATTTCTATCCCATATAGTTCAGATAAAACAGCACCAAGACAAACTATATCAGGAGTTGTATAATAATTTCTATCCCATATAGTTCAGATAAAACCCGTTAATTAATTTTAGCAAAAAAATTTATTTTGTTAAGTAATATTAAGCTTTGCAAAGAATTTAAAAATTCATTCAAATCCTTTCTGAGAATACTAAATTGCATCAAACCTTCATTAATGCAAATATATTTTCTGTTATATAGTCGCCAACGCTTATAAATAAATAACTTACGCAGAATTATATTTTCTATTGAAAATGCAGTTACATATAAAAAATATATATGTAAAAATACATATTCTCTTTCCAAGTAACCTTAATAAATTACATTCATACTAGATTTTATCATAAAAAATTGTCCATATAATTTTTCTCAATACCTAAAACCTTTTTCTTTATATTCTTAGGATTTTTTACTTCATAAACATAAATACTGTCTTCAGCGGGGTTTATAACTTCATCTACTTCTGCCATACATTGTGCAAGTTTTCCTTCAGAAATTTCTCCTTCAAAGGTAGATAGCTGTTTCCAATAAAGATACTTCTTTAAAATTTTTCTT
>WFXI01000201.1 GCA_015490675.1 Hydrogenothermaceae bacterium | reverse complement strand
ATTTGTCAACTGATATAATAAGAATTATACTTTTAATGTTTATCAGGAGAACTTTATGAAATTTCTAAAAATTCTATTGGTGGGGATATTTGTTATGAGTATATCTGTTTTAGAACCTGTAAAGGCAAAAGAAAATGTTTATATACATAAACTAAAAAACGGAGCAACATTAATTGTAAAACCAAGAAATGATACAACAGCAGTTTCTCTTCAAGTATGGTTTGGAGTTGGCTCTGTTTATGAAAATGATAAAGAAAGGGGATTATCTCACTTCTTAGAACATATGCTGTTTAATGGAACAAAATACACAGCCCCTGGAGAAATAGAATTTGAAGTTGAAAAAAAAGGTGGATACATAAATGCAGCAACTTCTTTTGATTTTACCTACTACTATATAGAAATAGGACACTTATACTGGAAAGAAATGCTAAAGTACCTCTATTATATGACTACACAACCAACTCTATCGAAGCAAATGATTGAAAAAGAAAAACCTATTGTTTTAGAAGAATTAAATAGGCATTTAGATAATCCAAAATCATTTTTATGGGATACTTATAATAAACTTGCATACAAAGTTTCAAATTATAAACATCCTGTTATAGGATATAGGGAAACAATAGAAAATTTTAATGAGCAACTGGTTAAAAATTACTTTTACTCCCATTATGTTCCTTCTAACACTTATATAGTAATTGTTGGAAATGTTAACAAAGATGAAGTAGTTAAAGAAGTTGAAGAAACTTTTGGAACAGTTGAAGGGAAATTTTATAAACCTCCTGAAGTTCCTTTAGAACCAGAGCAAAAAGAAATTAGAAGAAAAGACCTTTACAAAAAACAGGTAACAAGAGCATATGTTGCTATTGGATGGCAAGCACCACCTATAAAAACAAAAGAAAGTTATGTAGCTTCAGTCTTAGAATACATTTTTGCTGGTGGAAAAAGTGCCATTTTATATCAAGAACTTAAAGAAAAAGGTTATGTTCAGGCAATTTATGGTGGATATTTAGCCCATAAAGGAACATCTCAATTTTTATTCTACTTTGTGTGTGACCCAGAAAAGGTAGAAACTGCAAAAGAAAAGCTTTTTGAGATTATATTTAACTTTGTAGAAAATGGAGTAGATAAAACTTTAGTAGAAACTGCTAAAAAAAGAATAATAAATTCTGAAGTATTTCAAAGAGAAGAAGTTTCAAACGATGCAGAAGAATATGGATACGCAATGGCAGTTGCAGGAGATATAGAATATGCAATTAATTATTTAGATAACATCAAAAAGGTTTCTAAAAAAGATGTGGATAATTTCTTAAAAAAATATTTCAAAAAAGATAATTACACAGAGGTTAGATTACTTCCCAAGAAGGAGTAAAGATTGAATATTACAAAGATTTTTTCCTTGGAAGATTTTAAAGACAGTATTCCTTTTACAGCTCTTGGAGCAAGAACTTGCTATAGTAGTGGAGATTTAAATTATCTTTTAAATGACCCTAGGGTAGTTAGTAAAGAAGAAAGAGCAAAATTTCTATCAAAGCTTGGAAATTATAAGCATTTTTCTGTATTTGCCCATTCATTTGCATATAAAGATTTAATTAATTTAGAAGAAGAAAAATTAGACCAAATTATTGGAGAAGAATTTAAAAATTTACCTAAAGAGCAAAAAGCTAAAATATCAGCTATAAAAATTGGAGCAACTAGATTTAAAAGCCATTATAACCCTGAATATCCAACGGTTATAGGTATTTCATTAAGACATTACTTAGAGGAACTTTTAGAAGAAAGTGAAGAAGAATACTTCAAAGCATTTGAGAAAATAGCAAACTACGATATTCCTGTAGAACCTTTAGGGTACAAAGATGATGTTTGGTTAATTGGATTAAAAAAAGAATACGATGGTTATGCTGTTTTTTATATAGATAATGTTTCAAGGACAATGACTCACCAGTTAGTTAGACACACTACCCTTAACTTTTCCCAAAGAAGCCAAAGATATGTTAAAGAAGACGAAAACTTACTTATAATTCCACCTTCAATAAAAGAAGCTATTTGTAAGCTAGAAAATAAAGAATTTAAGCAAAAATTTATTTCAATAATAAATCAACTTTTAGAGTATGTTAAAAAAAGTGATGCAAAAGAAAGTTTGATTGAGAAAGTAGAAAAAAGAGTAAATGATTTTATTAACAAAGAGGAAAATTTAAACAATTTAGAAGAGCTTTTTAGATTTACAGACCAGCTTTGTGAAATTGTTTACGATTATGCAGTCTATAGCTGTAAAGTAAAAAGAGAAGATGCAAGATTTATTTTACCCCACGGTAGAAAAACAACTATTGTAGTTTCTGGAACTTTAAACTGGATAAAAGACTTTATTGTTAAAAGAACAGACCCTCACGCCCAGTGGGAAATTCAAAAAGTAGCAAAAGCAATGAAAGACTTATTAGAACAACAAGGAATTAGTTGGGAGGCATAAACCTCCCATATATATATTATCTTTATAAGTTGCATGCATTGCTAGAACCAAAATCTTTACAAGAGTCATAGGTTCTAGTTTCATTACCATCTGAGATTATTAAACCACCATTTGATGTAGCTTCTATGGATACATTACCATTTACAGTTATTTTTCCATCAATAGGACAATCACTATATTCTGGAGTTTTTATATCTTCTATAGTTTTTATTTCAAACCATTTTTGAGAGCAAACTCCTTCGTATATATATCCGTTTATTCTCGATATTTCAGGATTTACAGTATAGTTATCATAAATTTTTAAATCTCTAGTTTTTATATCTAAAACTTTTGTAGAACCTTCATATATTTGAACTCCTCCCTTTACAGTAACTTCCGATTCTAAAACATCCATATATTCATCAGTTTGTAAATGTAGAGATTTTATATAAAGATTAGAAAATTCTAATTTGTAATCCTTATTAAGGTTGTCTTGAGCAATAGCTAAAAAGCTACCATCTATACCAACTTCATATTCATTTTGTGAGTATTTATATGTAATCTTCATATAAGGAAATTCATAATCGTAAGGGATATTTAGTAAATCATTTTTAACATCTGCTTTTACATTATTTAGTTTCATTTCGAAGGTAGATAGTGAGTAATAACTGTCTGCATCATTACCATAAACAAGTTTCGCATATATATTTCCATTTAATTTAATATATCCATCATCACAATTATTTGCTATAATGTTAGCTTCAATAATATTATTCTGATAACAAGCATCTTCGAATCCTAATTGTTGACAATCTGGATTTGTCCAAGAAACATTAACAGTAACAGTTCCACCATTTTCACAACTATTAGTTTCACTATTAGATGCTTGTGTTCTTATTTGTCCTTTAAGCTTTGATTTTAGTCTGCTTAAAACATAATTTGCTATTATACCTTTTGATGGATCTTTAGCAGACAGAGAAGTTAGATTATTATTTAAGTTCTCTTGTATATATTCTGCTCCTCCCACAGCTTGGTCAAAACTGCTTATTGAATTTTCTAAAGCAGAAACGGCAGAAATTGCCTTTTCAACATCTTCAGTAGATGCAGTAGATATTGAAATTCTTTCTTGGGTCGAACCTGAAGATGAACTATCACTACCACCTCCTCCTCCGCAAGAATAAACAAAAAATGAAGATAAAATAACCCCTAAGAATAATTTTGACTTTTTCATTTTTTTACCTCCCTAATAGATTTAAATTTTTTATTCTTTATTTTTTGTATTGGTTTTTTTTATATTATACTGATGTTTAATATATTATAGCAAAGTTTAGTTTAGATTTTAGAGGACTATATGGAAAAAAACTTTTTCGTTAAATCTCACGGGCTTGGAAATGAATATATAGTTTTACAGGAAGACAACATAGATTTCAATTTAACAGAAGAAGCTATAAAAACTTTGTGTAATGTTCACTTTGGAATAGGTTCAGATGGAATTTTGTTAAAAACAGACTCAAAAGTAGCAGATTTTGGACTGAGAATTTTTAATCCTGATGGAAGTGAAGCAGAAAAAAGTGGAAACGGACTTAGAATTTTTTGTAAGTTTTTATACGATTATGGATTTACGAATGGAAAGAAAGAATGGACTGTGGAAACAAAAGGTGGAGTTGTTAATGCAAAAGTAGAAGCCATAGAAGACGGAAGGGCTAAAGTTATAACTATTGATATGGGAAAAGCAACATTCAAATCAAGGGAAATTCCTGTAAATGTAGATACAGAAGAGGTTATAGATTATCCATTAAAAATAGAAGACAAAGAATTTCTGATAAACTGTGTATCTGTTGGAAATCCTCATTGTGTAATAATTGTTGAAGATTTAAACGATAAAGAAGTTAAAAAATATGGAAGATTAATAGAAAATCATAAAATTTTTCCAAACAGAACAAATGTTCAGTTTGTTAAGCCTGTAGATAAAAATACAGTAGAAATTAGAATATGGGAAAGAGGAGCAGGATACACACTAGCATCTGGTAGTTCTTCATCTGCAGTTGCAAGTGTAATGGTAAAAAAAGGTATTACAGACAATAATGTTTTAGTAAAAATGCCTGGTGGAGAGCTTAAAATAAGTATAGATGAAAACTTTAATATAAAAATGACTGGTGAAGTTGAAGAGATTTGTAGTGGAACTTTAAGTGAAGAACTTGTAAAAAAATTTAGATAATCTGGAGGTCTAGATGTCAAAAATCCAGAAAATAAGAGGCTTTCAAGATATATATGGAGAAAATGCTAAAAAATACAGATATGTAGTTGATACAGCTAGAAAAATATTCGAAAAATATAACTTTGAAGAAATAATTTTACCTTTTGTTGAAGATGTTTCCCTTTTTAAAAGGTCTGTAGGAGAAGCAACAGACATTGTTCAAAAGGAGATGTATGTTTTTGAAGATAGAGGTGGAAGAACAATTGCTTTAAGACCAGAAGGAACAGCGTCAGCTGTTAGAGCATATATAGAAGAAGGAATGTATGCAAAAGGAGGCTACAAAAAGCTATTTTACGAAGGAGCAATGTTTAGATATGAAAGACCTCAGGCAGGAAGATATAGACAATTTCACCAGATAGGTGCAGAGATATTTGGTGTAGATACACCAATGGCAGATGCAGAACTTATAAAGATGGTAAAAGAGATTTTAGATGAGCTAAGAATAGATGTTAGACTTGAAATAAATTCATTAGGTAGTTTTGAAGATAGAAAAGAATATATAAATCATCTAAAACAGTTTCTAGAAACAAAAAAAGAAAACCTATGTGAAACCTGCCAAACAAGAATTGAAACAAATCCGTTAAGAGTTTTAGATTGTAAAGTAGAGCAGTGCAAAGAAGAAACAAAAGATGCACCAGTAATTACAGATTACTTATCTGAAAAAAGTCTAGAAAGATATACAAAGTTAAAAGAATATTTAAAAGCACTAGATATAGAATTTACAGAAAATCCAAGGCTTGTTAGAGGTTTAGACTATTATACAGACACAGTTTTTGAATTTATTACAGATAAAATAGGAGCTCAAGGAACTGTTGCAGCAGGAGGAAGATACGATAAGTTAGTTTCACAATTAGGAGGACCAGAAACACCAGCTTTAGGCTTTGCTGCAGGAGTTGAAAGATTAATGCTATTAGTTGAAACTCTTCCAGAAGAAAAACCTTTAGTGGTAGTTATTCCAGTAGTTAGCGACTATAATATACAGGCTTTAAAATCTTCAAATCTTTTAAGAAGTAAAGATATAAAAACAGAAACACTGTTAAAAGAAGGTAGTTTAAAATCTAAAATGAAACTTGCAAACAAACTAAATGCAAAGTTTGTAGTTTTTGTAAGTGATAAATATGAACTTAAATATATGGATACAGGAGAACAGGAAATCTTTGAAAATATAGAAGATTTAGTAGATGTTTTAAATGAAAAAATTTAACCTAAATGCATATATAGACTTTCTTTATGCAAAAGGAATATCAAAAAAAACAATAGAAAACTACAAATTTTTACTAAAGCACTATATAAGATGGCTAGAAGAAAAATTTGACGAAGATGAATTCCTAATAATCACAGAACAGGAAAAACAAGAATTTATAAATTACCTACAAAATAAAGGTCTAAATGAAAATACAATAAAGCAAGTTTTAAAAAGAGCCAAAGATTATACTTTTTTTCTAGGAGGAAAATGGGCAACCTTAACCTCAATAGGTACAACAAAGCTAGACAAAAAACCTTATACAGATGAGCAATTAAATAAAATTTTAAATACATTAAAAGAAAAAAATCTTCTTTATTATTATCTAGCTATAGTTTTATATTCCTTTGGAGTAAAACCAGAAGAAATTAGTAAAATAAAACCTAGTAGTTTTCTATTTGAAGAAATTATATTTTTAAATCTAGAGGATAGAAAAATTCCAGCGATAATTTTTGAAAATCATAAAAGAGATTTAATTAACTTTATTCAAAAAAGAAGCACTAAAAAGCTAAAAGATTATCCACTTTTTGTTTATTATAACGATTTAAAAAATAAACTTATAGAAATAAACTACAAAAACACGAAAGTTTACTTTAACAACCTTTCAAAAACTATAGGAGTAGAAATAACCTTTAAAAAGTTTAGAAACACCTATATTACAAATTTAATAAAAAAAGGTATTAATCTACAAACAATAGCTAAATGGACAGGAATAAATTCTTTGCAATCTCTGGTTGAATATTATAAGTATATAGAAGTTAATGAAAATAAAGAGCTAGAAAAACTAAAGTGATTCTTCAAGAAATAAATCAAGCTTACAAAATATATGACTCATTAATAAAACAGGTAGAAGAAGGTGTTTTAGACCCTTTAAATATAGATATTAAAACCTTTTTAGACAACTTATCAAAAGATGAAGACATAAAAAATTCTGCAATCTTCATAAAATTATCTGCACAGCTTTTAAAAATAAAAGTAGATAACTTTTTATCTTTAGTATCCCCTGAAGAAAAGAAAGAACAAATAACAAAAAAATTAATAGAAAAGAAAATTTTTGAAGCTTTACAGGAAGAAACAGGTTTAGATGAGGATATTTTATCTTTATTAATGGAAGAAAGCATTAAAGAAAAACTTAGAAAACCTAAGTTCGTCAAAGTAAAAAAAATATCAAAAGAGGAGTTTTTAAATATTTCAAAGGGAAATTTAAGAGATACTCTTTCAAAAGATATAGACTACAACAATCTTTCAAAAGAAATTCTTGAAAAAATAAAATCTAAAAATTTTAAAATAAAAACAATACAGGATTTTATAGGGCTGATGTTTGCAATCTACAACTATAACCTAGAAATAAATGATATTAGAGAATTTTTGTAATTCGCAAAATATATATGTTAATATAATTATATTGTAAATATAAATTTCCCAAGGAGGTTTTCAATTGGCAGATATTCTCACTGCTATTGCCCAAAAGGCAACAGAAAAAACTAACATTAGACTAATTGGAAGAAATGTTGAAAGAGTTTTAGCATCTTTACAGGTAACTTCAGATTTCTGGAAAGTTGTTGACTATTCTGATTTACCAGTGCCAGCTGCTTCTGAAATAGTAAGAGGACTAATAGATGAAGGACTTGTAAAAGTAGAAAATGATGAAGTTTTATTAACAGAAAAAGGATATGAAATAATAAAAGAGTTAAATATTCCACCTTATGTAGACTACACTTGTCAGGCTTGTGAGGGAAGAGGTATTCCTTTCTATGCAAACAAAGAATGGTATAGAACTTTTGTAGAACTTGCTAAAGACAGACCAAACGCTATTCAAGAATATGACCAGGGTTCAGTAACACCAGAAACCACAATTTCAAGGGTTTTATTTTTAGACTCAAGAGAAGACTTAAGAAACAGAGATATCCTCGTAATGGGGGCAGAAGACGACTTAACAGGTTTAGCAGTTGCTTTAACTGGTCTTCCAAGAAGAGTATTAATTCTTGATATTGATGAAAGGGCTATTGAGTTTGATAACAAAATATTTAAAGAACTTGGAATAGATAATGCTGAGGCAATTAGATTTGACCTTAGAAACCCATTCCCCGAAGAATGGATAGGAGCTTTTGATGTATTTATCACAGACCCACCAGAAACTTTAAAAGCATTTAAAGCATTTATTGCAAGAGGAATTGCATCTTTAAAAGGAGAAGGTTCTGCAGGATACTTTGGATTAACACTTAGAGACTCTTCTTTAAACAGATGGCAAAAATTCCAAAAAGCATTGATTAATGACTATGGAATGGTAATTACAGATATAATTCAAGACTTTAACGCTTATATGAACTGGGATTATCACGAAGAAACAAGAGCTCAAAAAGTTGCACCAGTAAATAAAGGACCATCTGATATATGGTATCGCTCTGCGTGGTATAGAATAGAAGCAATGCCAGGATTTAAAGGCGAAAACGAACAAATTAAAGATGAAGTATTTAGAGAACTTTACTTAGACGAAGAAGGTTCAACTACATAAATTTTCACAAAGCCCCGTGAAAGGGGCTTTTTCTTATAAATCTAAAAACCAACACTCTTCAATACATTGATTTGGAGCAAAATTCCATCTATATGTATATAATTTTAATTTTTTGTACAACCTGTTGACACATTGATTTACAGACAGGTCTACAAGTTTCATTTTCCTAACTAAACATTTGCAACACTCATTATAAATAAGAATTTCATTAAATTCACAAGACTTTTTATCTCCTAATTTACAAGCCTTATTAAAGTTTATTTTAGACATTTCTAAATTATTATTTCTAAAGTCTAAATATCCAATATTTCTACACCCTTTTGCATTTTTTAAATTACAGGCTTTAGAAAAGTAATCATAGGCAATAAAAGGCTTTTTTTCTTTATTATATATAACACCCAAATTAAAGCATCCCCAACTATTTTTTAAATCACACGCTATTTGCCAGTACATTTTAGCAGTTTCCATATCACCTCTGAAATAATTAATATTTCCAAGTTCAAAGCAAGCTCTTGCAATATCTAAAGAACAAAGTTCATTAAACATATTTTCTGCTTCTTTTACTTTTCTTGCTTTAAGCAAATTTAAAGCTAAATTTAATTTTGCTTGGTTATCAGAAACATTATTTTTTTCAGCTACAGAATCTTTGTGATGCTTTAGATAAAGAACAATAATAATTAGTAATAAAATGAAAGGAAGTAAAAACAAGGAATATTTTTTCATAATACCCCCCTCCTTTAGAAAAATTATATAACCAAATTTAAAGTATTTCTATAAACTTATCCATTCTTATTCTTGCAAGGGGTTTAAAATCAAAACCAATAGTTTTTCCAGACTTTTTAAATCTCTTATATCCTGTATAAGCAACCATTCCAGCATTATCTGTGCATAGAAAAAACGGAGGAAAAATTGCTTTTATCCCTAAT
>WFXI01000200.1 GCA_015490675.1 Hydrogenothermaceae bacterium | reverse complement strand
TTTTGCTTTTTTATTAATTTTGCATTAAATTAAACAAAAAACAGGTTTTTTAAAATGGCATATATAAGTTTTGCTAGAAAATATAGACCAAAAGATTTTAATACTGTAATTGGTCAAAAACATGTAGTCAATACCCTCAAAAATGCCCTTAAGCTAAATAGAGTTTCTCACGCTTATATTTTTGCAGGTTCAAGAGGGATAGGCAAAACTACAATTTCTAGAATTTTAACAAAAGCTCTAAATTGTGAAAAAGGTATCACAGAAAATCCCTGTAATCAGTGTGAAAACTGTTTAGAAATAGACAAAGGCTCTTTTCCTGATATGTATGAAATAGATGCTGCATCTAACAGAGGTATTGATGATATTAGAAATATAAAGGATGGAATAAATTATGCTCCAATAAAAGGAAGATACAAAGTTTACATAATAGACGAAGCTCATATGTTAACAAGAGAAGCATTTAATGCTTTGTTAAAAACTTTAGAAGAACCTCCACCTCATTCAGTATTTATTTTGGCAACGACAGAACTTCACAAAATACCAGATACAATCCGTTCAAGATGTCAGGTTTTTATGTTCAAACCTCCTTCAAAAGAAGATATAAAAAGTTACCTTAAATACATACTACAGCAAGAAAATATAGATTACGAAGAAGAAGCATTAGACCTTATTGCAACTTACAGTGAAGGTGGAGTTAGAGATGCTGCTAGTATTCTAGACCAGGCAGTAACTTATGGAGGAGGTAAAGTAGATTTAGCTTCTACACAAGAATTACTTGGAATAATTCCAAAGACTTTAATTGAAAACTTCTTAAAGTTTTTAAAAGAGAAAGATTTAAAAAATCTGGTTTTACTAATAGAAAAATTAGACAAAGAAGGTTACGATTTAAATATATTCTGGAAACAAATCTTAGAAAATATCCATACCATTTTGACTAATATTGCAATTGATGAGAAAAGTGAAATTTTTGATGAAAGCGATATAAAAGACTTGATTTATATACAAAACATTTTTAATAAAGCATTCTTTGAAGCAAAAAATTACTTTGAGCCAAAACATATATATACACTGGCAATTTTAAAACTAAAATACATAAAAAATCTAAAAAGTATAGAAGAGATATTAAAATCAGGTGTTCAAGTTTCTTCACAACCTAAGCAACAACCTGAAAGACAAGAAGAAAAACCACAAGAAGAAAAAGGCTTCGATATTCAATCAGCAATACTAAAAATAGGGAAAGAAGCAGGTGGAATAGTAAGTGCAGCTTTAAAAAAAGGTAAAATAGAAGAAAGGGAAGACAGTTTTGTTATTTTTCTGGAAGAAACAGTTTATCCACTTGTAGACCAAAAACTTGAAATTGTTCAAAAATATTTTCCAAAACCTGTAAAACTTGAAAAAGTTAGTAAAAAAGATATGCCTGCAAAAAAAGCAAAAAAAAGAGATGAGACAGTTGATAAAGTTTTAGACTTATTTCAGGGAAAGATAATGACTTATAGAGAGCAAGGAGGGTAATATGGCTCTCGCTAAGGAGTATCTTCCATATTATACAGTTGAAGACTATAAACTATGGGAAGGAGATTGGGAATTAATAGAGGGAATTCCTTACGCTATGGCTCCTTCTCCATTTGGAGTACATCAAAAAATAACTTTTAACCTAGGATATGAAATAAAGAAACAATTAGAAAACTGCTCAGATAAATGTAATGTTTATATAGAGTTAGACTGGATAGTTTCTGACGATACAGTTTTAAGACCAGACCTAATAGTTATTTGTAAAGAAATTTTAGAATATCTAAAAGAAACTCCTGAAATTGTTGTTGAAGTAGTATCAAAGTCTACTGCTAAAAAAGATGAACACATAAAATATGAAATCTATGAAAGAGAAAAAGTTCCTTACTATGTGATGGCTTATCCTGAAATAAAAAAATTGAGAGTTTTTCATTTAGAAAATGGTAAATATGAGAAGTATTTTGATTCAGATGATGGTATATTAGAAATACAATTAAAAAATGGTTGTTTATTAAAAATAGAAGTCGAAAGAATATTCAAGTAGGAGGTTAGTTAATGTTTGGAAATCTTGGAGATATGATGAAACTTATCAAAGATTTACAGGAAAATATGGAGAAGGCAAAGGAAGAACTAAAAAAAGAAGTAATTCCTGTTGAAGTTGGTGGCGGAATGGTTAAGGTAGAAGTTAACGGATTAGGAGAAGTATTAAATATACAGATAGACGATAGTTTATTAACTCCAGATAACAAAGAAGTTTTATCTGATTTGCTGGTTTCAGCGATGAATGAGGCAAACAAAAGGTCTAAAGAAGTAATGACAGAGAAAATGTCATCTGTAGCAGGCCTTCCTATGAATTTACCAGGATTAAACTTAAATAATCTCCTTTGATGGAAGATTCTAAAATCTTACCTCAGGCTTTACATAATGCAATAGAACATATTTCTCAACTTCCAGGGTATGGTGAAAGGTCAGCTCAAAAATTTATTGAGAACCTTTTAAAGCTCCCTAAAGGTGAATCTATCGAAACAATTAGAGCTTTACTTGATATGATTGATAAAATTCACCCTTGTATTGAGTGTGGATTATTAACAGAAGAGGAAAAATGTAAAGTTTGTCAGGACGAAAGCAGGGATAGAAAAGTAATCTGTGTAGTAGAAGAAAGCTTTGATGCTTTTGCTATAGAAAAAACTGGAAAGTATAAAGGTTTATATCATGTTTTACATGGAAGGTTATCTCCTTTAGAGGGGATTACCCCTGATAAGTTAAATATAAACTCTTTAATAGGTAGAATATCTTCAGGTAAATATAAAGAAGTTATAATTGCAACAAATCCTACAGTAGAAGGTGAAGCAACTGCTACATACCTTTATAATCAACTTAAAAACTTTGATATTACTATTTCAAGAATAGCCTATGGTTTGCCTTTTGGTGCATCTTTAGAAAATGCTGATAGTTTTACATTATCTAAAGCTTTAGAACATAAGGTCAAATTATAGATTGTAAAGTTTTTGCTAGCTTTATTCCTTCTTCATAACCTATATCTATAGCATCTTTTATTTTTCTAATATCAAATAGACCTATTGTTTTTAGCCTTTCAGGCTGTATAAATATATCTGCCAGGTTCTTTCTAGCCTCTACATTAGCCCTAACAGATAAGTAAAAACTTCTTATTGTTATGCTTAAAATATTTTTACTAATATTTCCTCTACTTAACGGATTAACATCTACTGCAATTATATAATCACAGGTACTTTTTAATGGCTCAACAGGAAGATTATTTGTTAATCCTCCGTCAACATGTAAGTTTCCATTTATTTCTACAGGTTCAAACCAAAACGGTAAAGAAGAAGAAGCTCTAACTAATTTGTATAAATTTCCTTCTTCCCAGATTTGATAATTTCCTTCGTTTAAGTTTGTAGTGGTTATAAATAATCTTAGTTGTGAGTTTTCAAGCTTGTAATTTTTAATATAGCTACTCAAAAATTTTTCTA
>WFXI01000199.1 GCA_015490675.1 Hydrogenothermaceae bacterium | reverse complement strand
TTAACTTTACAGATTTAGCCGGGTATTTAATAGTTGCATTAAAAATAGACCAAGCTTTTAGTGTTGTTATTTCTGCTGTTGCTCTTCGTTTTACTTTGAAACTAATACCTTTTGTGAGGGTTTAGCTATGTACAAGTATGTTTGTATTCATTGTGGTAATGTTAATATCTCTGATAAGGATATAAGTGATTATCTTTGTGAAGGTGTTTTAGTTTTTTGTTCTTTTTGTGGTGCTGGGGTTTGGGATTTATTTGATTTTAATGAGCATACTAAAGATTATTGGTGTTCTGAGAATTATCGTGAGAAAAAAATTAAATTGGTTCCTTTAAGATGATACACATAATTGAAGGTGTTCCGGGAAGTGGGAAAACTTATTATGCTGTTCATTATTTGATAAAAAACTTTTATCAATATGATGATTTTTACGATGAGTATATTGAAAAAGAAAATAAGAATGTTCTTGTTATCACTAACATAGAGAATTTAAGAATTAAACATTTAAATTTAGACGTATTAATTGAAAGATTTACACTTGAGAAATTTTTTACTGTAGAGAACTTTGAACGAATACAAAAACAATACAAAGTAAAGAACATTGTTATTATTATTGATGAAGCACAACGTTATTTTGATAGAAAGTTTTACGATAAAAATGTTTTTTATTTCTTTCAATATCACCGCCATTTAGGTGTTGATATATTTCTAATAACTCAAAGTAAAAATACAATTTCAAAAGAGCTTGTTGTTTTAGCTGAGTATATAGTGAAGGCTATTCCTCGTTCTGTTCAACCTAATTCTTTCATTTATCATTTTTATGATGTAGATGGTCATAAGCTTTTTACTAAAGCTTTAAAGCGTGATAAAAATGTTTTTCGTGCTTATAGCTCTTTTAAAACTGATGAGCTTAGTAAACCTAAAAATGTTGTTAAGACTAAGTTAATCGTTTATGGTTCTTTGTTTGCTATTTCTGTTGTTGCTTTATTCTTTGTATTGCATTTATTCCCTTCTTTTTATCAGACTAAACAGGTTGTTAGTTCTGATAATGTTGATACTTCTAAATCTGTTAAAAAACAAAAAAACGAAAAAAAAGATTATGAAGCTTCATTTAATCAAACTATCAAACTTCTCAAACAGTCCAATGATGATAAAAAAACTAAGAAATTTGAATACCGGGGATTAGGCTATAAGCTTGTAAGGACAGATAGTACTTTCAACGCAGTATGTTTCTATGAGAATAATAATCAATCCCGGGTATGTTATCGTATAGAAAAATAAATTTATAGATAACTGTAAATTTTTGTTTTCTTTCGTGCGTTTGGGTGAGCTTTGTACTATTCTTTAAAACAAAAATTTACAGTTTAAGCCGAAGGCTTTTAAAAAAGAATGCACTAAAAGGGTAAACGGTCGGTTCTTTTTCTTTTCTTCATTGTTTACGAAAAAGAGCGAGCAAATATATATATGCGAGCGAATATAGACAAGCTCCCGGCTTTGCCGGGGCGGGTGAGGGACTTTGTCCCGAACCTATTTTTCCTTTCCGCCGTATGTAGCACTGGCGGAAAGTCTAAATATTGGAATTTTTGTTTTTTTGTTTTATCATTATAAATGTCAGGACAAAAATAAAAGGGGTGAGCTGTGATAGATACGATAAGGCTAAAAATAAGCAATGAAAAGCTTTACAAGGAATTAGAAAAGTATAAGGAGCAGAATTTAGATGATATGAAAAAGGCTTATGTTAGGCTTAGCGGGTTGAAGGAAAAGCTATTAAATGGAGAAATTATAGAGCTGTCAATAGATGATGTAAAAGATATAAATAATATGGATAGTGATTTAATTGTTAGGCTTTATGAAAAAGGTATAGATATAACTTTTCTCGATTTCTTTAAGATTAATAATTTAGGTTCTTGGAATAGAGATATAAATGTTTTTCTTGATTGTTTAAATAAGTGTGTATTTATAGAGTTTTCTTTAAACAAAATGATATTCGGACATAACTTATACAATTATGAAAATAGTGTCTATCATCTATTTATGTTTCTTTCTGAGCTGTATAATCGTTTTAATGTTGAGTTTAACTATGCTGAGTTTTCTAAAATTGAATTGTATCGTTTGGATTTATCTTATAACTATAAATTTAATGAAGATGTTATAAGCGTTTTACAATCAATATTTAAGAAAGTTCAAAGATACAAAAGAAAGAAAGTACACTTTTATGAAGGTTCTTTAATGTTTGTCGGTTCTTGGTACTCTTTAAAGTTTTATAACAAACATGAAGAATTTAAAAAACATGATTATAAAGAGTTAAAGCAAAGATTAGAAGATATATCAGAAGATAAAATATTAAAAAGTTTAGGGTTTCATATTTATAATGGAAAAGAAATTTTAGTATCGGAAACAGACAAAGAAGTTATTTTAAATAAAATTTTAAGTTCTCTTGTTGAATATTCAAAGAATTTGCTTAGATGTGAATTGACTATAAGAAGGAAAAAGCTTGAGTACGATAATATATTAACTCTTGGAGATTTGGATAAATTAAACTTATATGCTTATTTTGAATACTTTTTGGAGAATATGGGGGTTAAGAAAGTGAGAAAATATGAAATTGATGAGCTTTACAATAAGATTGAAGATGTTAATTTACTAAGTTTTTTACTATTTATAAAAGAGTTTGGAATAGAGAAAGCAAAAGAAAAATATAAAAAATCTACTTATTATTATTATCGTAAAAAGTTAAAAGATAAATATAATATAGATATAGATGTTATAAATTTTGATAATGATAAAAGTTTTGATTTCTCTGTATCTTCAAAGAATGCAGTTATAAAAGTTGCTTAATTTTATCGTATTCTTTTCTTATCAGGTATCTTATTACTTCTGATTTACTCAATTTATAGTATTCAGATAATTTTTCTATAAGTTCTCTTTCAAGCTCATTTATTCTTATTTCAATTTTCTCTGTTCTTCTAATTTTTTTATTTTTCATGCTTTTAATATACATAAAAACTCTTAATATTTCTGTCTTGTAAAATGTCATTACAAATGTATTGACAAAGTTAAATAAAAAAATTATATTAATATTAGAGATTTAATTAATTGGGGGTTTTAGTATGCGTTTAATACTTGATAAAGTTATCTATGGTGGTTCTAACAAACTGAAAGATGGAAAAGAGCTTTTAACTTTTGTTGAAGATGGGAAAGTTTTTAAAGTAAAAGCTGAATTTGTAGAAAATGGTTATCCGGTAGGTTCTTCTGTGAGTGTTGAGGTTGATGATATCAAAAGTATTTTTGTGAATTACGGAGATTATCAGATAAATGCTCTTTCTGTTAAAGTTGGTTCTTTAGAGGACTAAAATGTCTGTTCCTTACGTTGAGATAATTCAAGCTTCCGGATTTGAGCTGTTTAATTTCTTTGCTTCTCTTTTCATTTTTGTTTCTGTTCTTCTCATTCCTGTATTTCTTGCAATTGCTCTTATTCAAAGGAGCTGATGATGGGGTACTGCGAATACATAGAACAGAAGAACAAATTCTTTTGTGATTGGAATGGCAATTATTACACTTATTACGGGAATTGCAAGCTGTACTGTGGTTATAAGTTAAACGGTTCTCCAGTTCCTGTCTCAAAAACAGATTTAACTTTTTTAGGAGCTGAGGCAGGTATTTTGTTCGGTGCATTGTTTATGTTTGCTTTGTTTAAAGCATTACTTTAAGGGGGGTAAATCATGGATTTAAAATTAGCTCGTAGAGTTGCAGAGAATTTTATAAACAGTAATTGCTTTTATGTTGCTAACTCTGATTATATCTACTGTGTATATACAGATTTAGGGTATTTCTATGTAAATAAATTCAATGAGATTGATTTCAATTTGTATCGTTTTTCTACTTTCATCGAGCTTGTAGATTTTCTGAAAAAGGAAGCAATAACTACTCTTTAAAGGGGGTGATAGACATGGATTTTAGCTCTGCTACTGTTGACCTAACTCCTGTTTATGGTCTTGCAGTCACTATAGTTGGTGCTTTGGTGGGCATGGTGGCTGTAAGAAAGGCTATCAAGCTCGTAAACAGGAGTTAAAAATGCGTTCTTCTTTACTGGCGGGGGCTTTTGCTCTCGCTTTTCTTCTTTTTTCATCTTCTTATGCCGTCGATTGGGACGTTGAGCTACAAAAAGCTGTTAAAAGAAAAGAATTTCTTAGAGCTGTAGGGCTTGTAAGTGGTGCTTTAGCTGAGCAGTCTTTTAATCGTATAAATTCCGGGGATTTGTCAGGTAGATTATTTAGGTTTGCTGTACGTACTGCTTTTTGGACAGGCTTTTTTTATTTATCTGCTGAGCTTTTACATGATTATATTGAAGCTAAATTAAACTCTTCTTCTAATTTTTCTTCTGATTATCCTTTCTGTGTTCTTTCTATTTCGTGTAATTCACTTGTTTCTACTGAGAATAGTTATGTGGCTGTTGGTTTTTCTGGTTTAGGTTTTCAGGCTCAGCAGGGTATAGTTGGTGCTAAGTTTTGTTCTGGTACAATTAATTTTCTTGTTAATTCTTCTTCTACTACTCAGGTTAATTTCAATACATATATAGATGATGCTTTTTTATCTTTGCTTCAGAACTCTCCTTGTCCTGATTTTGTTGAACTTTCTGAGTATAATAGTCCTGCTGATGTTTTAAATGACCCTTCCAATTATGTTGATATTTTGAATATATTGAACAATTCACCTTCTACTGTTGATACTTCAGAGCTTCCCGGAGTTGAAGCTCCGCCGATTGATGATTACGAATATGAAATAGAGCTACCTTATCCCGGCTGGAAATTACACGAAAGAAAACGTAAAAATGAAGAACCGGAATTTTTTGTTAGCTTTCCGTCTGGTTCTACTTCTCCGGCTACTCAAATTACGCCGGACGTTTACCGGTTTACCGGGGAAGATGGAAAAGAATATGAGTATAACTATGAAACTGGAGAGCTGACGAATTTGACAGATGGGGAAGTTATAGCAGACGAAACACAAGGAACAGGAACGATAACAGATGAAACTACCGGGGAAACTCAACAAATAGATTTCGGTACTTTTACTTCTCCCGGGCTTCCTGATGTTCCAAGATTAGACACAAGTATTGATATACCTGAGCGAAAGAGCTTAACAGATTTAGTTAATTCTTCTTTTTCTTCTATACCTGCTTTGAATATACTGAAGCAATTACAGATTACCGGTTCTGGTGTATGTTCTTTTGATGTGCCGTTTAGTCTTTTTTCCTCTTCTGGTGGTGGGGTAATAAACTTTTGTCAATTTAATTCTGTTTTTAATGTGCTTGGTTCTTTTATATTAGCTTTTGCTCATTTGTTTGCTATTTGGATAGTTTTTAAAGGGGATTGATATGGGGGCTATAATAAGTGCTTTAGCTTCTTGGCTTGGTGCTGTATTTGGTAAGTTGTTTAGTTTTGGAGCTTCACATTTTTTAGCTACTAAGATTATTCTTACTACTTTATTTATTACAGTATTGCCAATTGTTATTTATAATTTGATTTGGGATATTACAAGTGAGGTTTATTCTATTATCTCTTCAAATCTTGATACATCTTCTTTGCTTTCTCAAACAGTTTTTAACTTTACAGATTTAGCCGGGTATTTAATAGTTGCATTAAAAATAGACCAAGCTTTTAGTGTTGTTATTTCTGCTGTTGCTCTTCGTTTTACTTTGAAACTAATACCTTTTGTGAGGGTTTAGCTATGTACAAGTATGTTTGTATTCAT
>WFXI01000198.1 GCA_015490675.1 Hydrogenothermaceae bacterium | reverse complement strand
TTTTTAAAAATCCTTCTCTTAGTCTTTTATGAAAATCTATACTTTCTTTTTCTATTCTATCTTTTTTATTACCAAGCCTTTGAAGAGAAATTTCTACAGGAATATCGATTAAAAAAACTATGTCTGGATATATTCCATCAGTAGCTATTTCATTTAAAGTTTTTATAAGCCCTATGTCTAATCCTCTAGCATAACCTTGATATGCTAGAGTTGAGTATATGTATCTATCACATATAACATTAATTCCCTTTTCCAAGTTTGGTTTTATCACATTGTTAACATGGAAGTTCCTATCTGCTTCATATAAAAATAGTTCAGCTTTTGGTGGAAACCTTTCCTCTGTATCTGATAGTAAAATTTCTCTAATTTTTTTTCCTGTTTTTGTTCCCCCAGGTTCTCTGGTTAATATGGATTTTTTACCAGTATTGTTTAGATATTCATATAGTCTTTTTGCTTGAGTAGTTTTGCCTGCACCTTCTATACCTTCAAATACAATAAAAAGTCCTTTTTTCATTTAATTTTTTCCTTTTTTAGACATATATTTTGAAAGGAATATAGCAACACCAACACTTGCTATAGCTGACACAAATATGCCAGCAAATATAATGGAATAATATATTAGAGCATCATTCGTCATCTTCACTACCTCCAAGTATAATAAGAGCTGAAGAAAGTATTAAAAGTAAAAAATAAGCGAAAGTAAAATAAAGTGCTAGGTTTTTATCAAATCTTCCATTAACCAAGGGTTGAATGATAGAAAATACAATAATAGCAACAGATACATTTAAAAGATGCTCTCCTAATTTCTCAAAGAGTTTATTTAATCCTTTTTTCATTTTCTACATTACCTTTCTTAAGCCTCTTTTTAATATAAATTCTTCAATTTTTTCTGCCATTTGTTCTGCAAGCAATCCTAATTCTTCTTCTAATTGATTAACTTTTCCGTGGGTTACAAATCTATCTGGAATTCCAAATCTAATTAAATTATTTGTATAACCGTTATCCATAATGAACTCTGCAATTGCACTACCAAATCCACCATTTAAAGTTCCATCCTCTCCAGTAATAATATATTGATGAGTGTTTAATATTTTTGTTAGGAGCTCTTCATCTATAGGTCTAATAAATCTAGCATTTATAACTGTAATGTTAAATCCTTTCTTGCTTAAAAGCTCTCTAACTTTTAGAGCTTTCTGGACATATCTTCCTACTGCTAAAAATGCTATATCTTTTCCTTCTTCTAACACTTCCCAGCTTCCAACTTTTATAAATTCAAAACCTTCTTGTTCCTTTCCTATACTTTCTCCTCTTGGATATCTTATTGCAAATGGTTTGTTTGTTTTAGTTGCTGTATATAAAAGATTTCTTAATTCCTGTGCATCTTTAGGAGCAGAAATAATAATATTTGGACAAGCTCTTAAAAAGGCTATATCGTAAACTCCATGATGAGTTGGTCCATCTTCACCAACTAAACCTGCTCTGTCTATTGCAAATATAACTGGCAAGTTTTGCAGTGCAATATCGTGTATAACCTGGTCATAAGCTCTTTGTAAGAATGTTGAATAAAAACTTGCCACAGGTTTTAATCCTTCTGTAGCCAGCCCTCCAGCAAATGTTGCTGCGTGTTGTTCAGCAATTCCAACATCAAAAAATCTGTCTGGAAACTTTTCAGAAAATTCAACAAGACCTGAACCTTCTCTCATAGCTGGAGTTATAGCAACAATCTTCTCATCTTTTTCTGCAAGCTCAACTAAAGCTTTTCCAAAAACTTTGCTCCAGTTAGGATTAGAAGAAGCTTTTTTTAGTGGAATACCAGTTATTTTGTCAAACGGTGATATTCCATGAAAAGGGGTGGGGTTATCTTCTGCCGGTTTATATCCTTTCCCCTTTTGAGTAATTACATGAAGTAAAATAGGTCCCCTCATTTGTTTTATATTTTCTAGAGTATTCTTTAAATTATTTAAATCATGCCCATCAACAGGTCCCACATATGTAAATCCAAGTTCTTCAAAAATAATTCCTGGTGCAAAAAGTCCTTTTATATATTCCTCAAACTTTCTTGCAAGTTTTGTTCCCTGTTCACCAAATATTTTTTCTATTATTGTTTTTAATTTTTGTCGTGGTCTTTGGAAAACTTGATTTGTAATTATTCTATTAAAATATGTATAGATTGCTCCTACATTTGGAGATATAGACATTTGATTGTCATTAAGTATTACTATGAATTTGGATGGGTCTAGCCATCCTGCATTGTTTAGACCTTCAAAAGCCTGTCCAGCAGTCATAGCACCATCACCAATAACAGCAATTGCATATCCTTCTTCTTTCTTTAAATCCTTCGCAACTCTCATACCTAAAGATGCAGATATAGAAGTAGAACTATGCCCGGCACCAAAATGGTCATAAGGACTTTCAGTTCTTTTTAAGAAGCCAGATATCCCTTTATATTGTCTTAAAGTTTTAAATTGTTCTTTTCTTCCTGTTAATATTTTGTAAGGGTATGCTTGATGCCCTATATCCCAAACAATTCTGTCTATTTTTGGGTCGAAAGACATAAGTAAAGCAACAGTTAACTCAACAACACCTAACGAAGGTCCTATATGTCCACCTGTTTTGGAGGTTACTTCTATGATATATTCTCTGATTTCTTCAATAAGTATTTTTATTTCCTCTTCTGTAAGATTTGGTAAATCTGTATAGTCTTTAATTTTATTTAGAACTTTAAAATTATTTAAAGGCATAGCAAC
>WFXI01000197.1 GCA_015490675.1 Hydrogenothermaceae bacterium | reverse complement strand
TTTCTTTTTTCTACCTTTTTTAGCCTTTTTCTTTAGTTTATCAAAATCTTTAATTGCTATTGGAAATACTTCATCTATATGCTCTACAAATCTTAAATCTAGATTTTTTCTAACAAATGCTGGAAGGTCTTCCATTACTTCATCTTTATTATCTTTAGGAAGTATTACTGTTTTTATTCCTGCTCTTTTTGCAGCAAGTATTTTTTCTTTTAATCCTCCTACTGGTAAAACTTTTCCTCTTAAGGTTATTTCCCCTGTCATTGCTACATCTGCCCTAACAGGCATTTGTGAATAAAGAGAAAATATAGCTGTTGTTATTGCTATACCTGCAGAAGGTCCGTCCTTTGGAATTGCTCCAGCTGGAACATGCACATGGGTATCGTATTTATCGAAATCTTTAGGGTCCATTCCATATTCTTCTGCTTTTGACTTAACATAAGAAAGGGCTGTCCTTGCAGATTCTTTCATTACATCTCCAAGAGAACCTGTTAGTATTAATCCTCCTTTTCCTGGCATTCTTGTAGCTTCAATTTTTAATATTTCTCCTCCAACTTCTGTCCATGCTAAACCTGTAACAACTCCAATTTCATCCTTTTGTTCTTTTTCTGGAACATAGATAGGTGCCCCAAGGAATTTTTTAACTGTGGCTTTTGTGATTTTATACTTTTTCTTTTTACCTGTTAAAGCTATTTCTTTCGCTATTTTTCTGAGTACTTCATTAATTCTTCTTTCTAGACTTCTAACTCCTGCTTCTCTTGTATAGTGTCTAATTAGATACTGTAATCCACTGTCTGTAAACTCTACATATTTAGGTTTTAGTCCTGTTTCTTTTAGTTGTTTTGGAATTAGGTATTTTTTTGCTATGTGCATTTTTTCTTCTTCAGAATATCCAGGAATTCTAATAACTTCCATTCTATCTAGTAGTGGTCTAGGAATGGTATCAATTCTATTTGCTGTGCATATAAACATAACTTCTGATAAATCAAAAGGAACTCCTAAATATAGGTCTACAAATTCTTTATTTTGTTCAGGGTCTAAAACTTCTAATAGTGCAGATGATGGGTCTCCCCTAAAGTCCATTCCTATTTTATCTACTTCGTCTAACATAATAACTGGGTTTTTACTCCCTGCTTGTTTTATTGCCTGTATAATTCTTCCTGGCATTGCTCCAACATAAGTTCTTCTATGTCCTCTAATTTCTGCTTCATCTCTAATTCCACCAAGGGCTATTCTAGTGAAGTTTCGACCAAGAGCCTTTGCTATAGAGCGACCTAAAGAAGTTTTACCTACTCCTGGAGGTCCAACAAAGCAAAGTATTGGCCCCTTTATACCTTCTCCTTTTCTAAGTTTTTGAACAGCTAGATATTCAATAATTCTTTCTTTTACTTTTTCTAAATCGTAGTGGTCTTCATCTAGTATTTTTTTGGCTCTTTTTAGATTTAACTTATCTTTTGTTTTTTTATTCCAAGGAAGCTCTACAAGCCAGTCTAAGTATGTTCTTATTACTCCTGCTTCTGCTGAGTCAGGGTGCATTTTTTCAAGTCTTTTTAGTTGTTTTAGGGCTTCTTGCTTTACATCTTCAGGCATTTGAGCTTCTTCTATTTTCTTCTTATACTCCTCTATTTCTTCCTGTCTTTCATCTTTCTCTCCAAGTTCTTCTTGAATTGCTTTTATCTGCTGTCTTAGGAAATATTCTCGCTGGTCTTTTTCCATATATTCTCTGGCTGTATTTCTAATCTTTTGCTGAACTTCTAAAAGGCCTACTTCTTTGAGTAAAATATCGTGGACTTTTCTTAATCTTTCTACTGGGTCAACTGTTTCTAGTATTTCTTGTGCTTCTTCTGATTTTATATCTAAAATTGATGCTACTAAATCTGCAAGCCTTCCTGGTTCATCAACTCCTTTAATTATACTAACTAAATCAGGGACTACTTGCTTTCCTAAAGATATTGCTTTATCTAAAAGGTCTTTTACAGAATGCATTAAAGCTTCAACTTCTATACTTTCTTCAAAATCTTCATCATTTTCTATAATGTCTACTTTTACCTTATACAATCCATTTTCTTTTCTTAACTGCTCTATTTTCCCCCTTGCAACTCCCTGAACTAGAATTTTAATCCTATCGTCTTCTAGTTTTACCATTCTTAAGATAGTTGCAACTGTTCCTACTTTGTAAATATCATCTTCTGTAGGTTCTTCTATATTTTTGTCTTTTTGAAGAGCTAAAAATACATATCTATCATTGTTTTCTATTGCTTCATTTATTGCATTAATTGAAAATTCTCTGCCAACAAAAATAGGAAATACCATATATGGAAAGATTACTAAATCTCTTATAGGTATTAATGGGTATTCTTCTGGTAAATTTTGTTCTTCAAATGGTTGTTCGTGAGTTTCAAAAGGTTGTGCCATAAATTACCTCCAAAATTATTTTTTCAAGTAAGGAATATACTCTATTTTTGGAAATTTTACAAATTTTTCAAGAGTTTATATAAAATTTTAGAAGATTATTTTGATTTTTACAGATGCATCTATAAAAATTTCATCTTTTAACTTTGGAATTTCTAAATATAAGACTCCATTTTCTATTTTTGCTATAGCTTTTGCTATGTTTATTCCTTCAGAAAATACAATTTTTCTAGAAAATTTTCCGCTAAATCTTTCCATTGTAATAAATGTTCCGTTCTTTATAGCTCTTTTTATACCTTTTATAGTAATAGAATGTTCTTCTCCAAAAATTTCTAAATCTTCTGGATATACTCCGGGGATATCCATTAAAACTATGTATTTATCCTCTTTATCTAATATATCAACTGGGAATGTTTCAAACTTAATCATCTTTTATACCTTTACCAAAGAATCCTTTGATATAAAATTATCTAATTGCTTTTTCCTTAATTGTCCGCAGGCTGCAGATATATCTTTACCTTTGCTCCATCTGATAAATGCTGAAATGTTGTAATCCCATAAAATTTTTTGGAATCTTTCTACTCTTTTTTCGTCAGGTCTTTCGTATTCTGAGCCTTCAAATGGGTTAAATGGTATTAAATTAACTTTATATCTTTTTTTGTTTTTGCCTATTAGTTTTGCCAATCTATGAGCATCTTCTTCTGTGTCGTTTACACCTTTTAGTAAAACATACTCAAGCATTATTCTGTATCCTGTTTTAAAAGGAAGGCTATTTAAGGTATTCATTAGGTCTTCTATGGTATTGGTTTTTGTGATTGGCATTATTTCTTCTCTTGTTTTCTGGTCTGAAGCATTAAGAGAAACTGCAAGTCTAACCTGTGGAAAACTTTTATCTTCATACATTTTTAAAATTTGAGCTATTATTCCAGAAGAAGAAATTGTAATTTTTCTATTAGATAAACCTGCCATTCTTTCATCTGTAAATATTTGAACAGATTTTTTTACATTATCATAGTTCGCAAGAGGCTCTCCCATTCCCATATAAACAATATTTGAAATTCTTTTTTCTGGCTCAAGTCCAACAAATCTTTGAACCTGTATATACTGGTCAACAATTTCAGCAGTTGTTAGATTCCTAATTAGACCATCTTTTGTTGTATAGCAAAATTTACATCCAACTGCACATCCAACCTGTGTTGAAATACATAAGGTATTATGGTCTCTTTCTGGAATAAATACACTTTCTATAGTATTTCCATCGTGTAGTTGCCATAAAAATTTAATACTTCCATCTATTTTTGATTTTTCATAAGATACGAGTTTTAATACATTTAAAGTTGTATTTTCTTTTAGATATTGTCTTATTTCTTTGGATATATCTGTCATTTCATCGTAAGATGCTACTTTTTTGTTATATATCCATTTTGCTATCTGTTTTGCTCTAAATTTTTGCCAGCCTTGTTTTCTTACCCATCTTTCTAGTTCACCAAAATTAAAATCCTTTAAACATATTTTTTCCATTTTTCCCTACTTTTATGAGAATTATCTATAAATATTATGCCCTTTCTTTTATATTATCAATTATTTCTTTGATTTGATTTTTTATAGATGCCAAAGAGTTAATAGCTTCTGCTATTTCTTCATACATATCTGGATATTCGTGAGTAATGTTATTTCTTAGACTTCTCATTTCAAACCAAAATTCTTCTTCTATAAAAATACCTAACTTTTGAATTTTGTGGATTATATCTACCATTGATAAGTGTTCAACAAGTTCTCCTTCTTTTAAAAGAAAATATCTCAAAACTTTACCTAATGTATCCTGTAATTTTATATATCTGTAAGCTATTTGGTCTAATGTTTTTAGGTGTTCTTTACTTTTTACTAATTTTTCTATCTTATTTGCATCTAAAGGAAAATACTCTTTTAAAGATTCTATATTTTCATCAAGTATTTGATAGTGTCTTTCTACTTCTTTTAAAAAAAACTTAAATTTTTGATTTGCTATTTCTTTATTCAAATTTCCACACCTTCTTTTAATGCTTGTTTTTCGATTTCTGTTTTTGGATAGTCTGTTATTATTACATCTATTTTTTGTTCTCCTAGTAGTTTATATAAATTCGCAATGAATTTTAACTTTTTTCTAAATTTATCTTTTAGGTCCTTTGTTATTATAAGTATATCTATATCTCCACCTTTTCTTGTTAAGTCTGCCCTACTTCCAAAAATGTATACTTTGCAATCATCACCAAAAATATTATGAGCTACTTCTTTTATAGTATTTACTTGCTTTTGAGATAATCTAACCTTAACCATTTTCCAAATACTTTTTCAGAAACTTTCCTGTCCAGGAATTTGGATTTTTTGCAACTTCTTCTGGTGTTCCAGTTGCTACTATTTGCCCTCCTTTGTCTCCTCCTTCAGGTCCTAAATCTATTATCCAATCTGCATTTTTTATAACATCTAAATTATGTTCAATAACTACTACTGTATTTCCTTTATCTACTAATTTATTTAAAACTTTGATTAATTTATCTACATCGTGGCTGTGTAGTCCTGTTGTTGGTTCATCTAGTAAATATAATGTTTTTCCTGTGTCTCTTTTGGAAAGTTCTCTAGATAGTTTTATTCTTTGTGCTTCTCCTCCTGAAAGAGTAGTTGCTGGTTGCCCTAATTTTATATAATCTAGTCCTACATCATATAAAACTTTTAATTTATTTTTAATAGATGGAACATTTTGGAAAAATTCTAAAGCTTCAGCGACAGTCATATCTAATACATCTGCTATGTTTTTTCCCTTATACTCAATCATTAAAGTTTCTTTGTTATATCTTTTCCCTCCACAAACTTCACAGGTAATATAAACATCTGGTAAAAAGTGCATTTCTATCTTTACAACACCATCTCCTTTACAGGCTTCACATCTTCCCCCTTTTACATTAAAAGAAAATCTTCCTGGTGTGTATCCCCTTAATTTCGCTTCAGGAGTTGCAGCAAATAAGGCTCTAA
>WFXI01000196.1 GCA_015490675.1 Hydrogenothermaceae bacterium | reverse complement strand
GCTTTCACCTTCCACTTACCAGACCGCCTACGGACCCTTTACGCCCAGTAATTTCGCGCAACGTTCGGGACCTACGTATTACCGCGGCTGCTGGCACGTAGTTAGCCGTCCCTTCCTCTGGGGGTACCGTCATCATCTTCCCCCCTGACAGGTGTTTACACCCCGAAGGGCTTCCTCCACCACGCGGCGTCGCTGGGTCAGCCTTCCGGCCATTGCCCAATATTCCCCACTGCTGCCCCCCGTAGGGGTGCGGGCCGTGTCTCAGTCCCGCTGTGGCCGGCCACCCTCTCAGGCCGGCTACCCGTCGTAGGCTTGGTGAGCCGTTACCTCACCAACTACCTGATGGGACGCAGCCCCATCCCGAGGCGCCCGAAGGCCTTTGGAGTCCCATCATTACACAGGACTCATCATTGGGTATTAGCCCCCCTTTCGGAGGGTTATCCCCATCCTCGGGGTAGGTTAGCTACGTGTTACTCACCCGTTCGCCGGTCGCCAGCACCTTTTCCGAAGAAAAGGCCTGCTGCCCCTCGACTTGCATGTGTTAGGCACGCCGCCAACGTTCGCGCTGAGCCAGGATCAAACTCTCCAAATAATCCTTTACAATAACTATCCGCTCCCAGCTCCCTTATTCATCTTGCCAAGTAGCCTTTAACCCTTACGCTTATAGCGTATCTCCCTCAAAAGACAGATAAACAGTTTATTACTTTTTATTCCTATTGTCAACCTTTTTTTTCAAGTAGCCTGAAAACTATCTTTTTGGTTGCGGGGGCTCGCCCGCAAACCGATTTTAGCTTCACATATTCAAAACGGGAACGCTTTTTCATCAAAAGCGGATAATAATATATACAACCTGAATGTGAATGTCAAGGGGGGGTATCATCTTACTATGTTTCTATACAATTTCCCCAACGAATTTTTACCCTACAAACTTATCTAGCATTTTTATATTCTGTATGTGCACTTAAACTTTTCAATTTAAGGCTGTATTGGTTGTCAATAAACCAGAAACTTACAGAATCTTAAATACTTTTCAAAGAGCTTAATACACATTTCTTTATTTTCTAATATTTCATAAGCCTTCATAGCATTTAAAAAGCCTTCATAACCACTATTCTTACCTAGGTAATCGATAATTTCTTGTTTTGTATCGGGATTATTTAATGCTGTTGCTACTGCATAGTGCATATATTTAGAATTAGTAGTGTAAAAGTCTGTATGCGGGTAGTAATTTTCCTTTAAATAATTAGTAAGAGGCTTTATGTTGCCGAATATTTCAAAAGTTTTATTTACCAAAACATTCCAAGATTCATACCTTGTCAGAACTATACCATTATTATAATTATCAAGGATTTTGTATTTACCCGAAAGTTGTTTCTTTGTAATGCAGGATTTAACCAAATTCACAAAATCATCTTCTGTGTATCTAGGCTTAATGCCTTCAAATTCGTCAGGATTCCTTTCCATATTTAACTCAATAAAAGTTTTATCCATTCTCAAGCAAAAATTCTTATATTTTTTATATTTATGAACGAACTCTTTATCAGGACGAGATATTCTTGATTCTAATCTTTTTATATTTTCTATCTGCTCACAAGCTTTTTGAAAGGCTAACTTTTTCTCTTCATCAGTATATAAGTCATTTTCAACAATTTCCATATAGACCTTAAATTTTTCTATATAGTATTCTGGATAAGGTTTACCTTTCTGATTGTAATTAATCCTATAACTTTCTATATCCTTTTTTAAATCTTCTAAAGGAATACCAATGGATATTTTTCCTTTTATAATACTAGTTATAGCTCTATTTGAAATTTGATAGTCTTCTATTTTTAGAAGTTTACTTTTTAACTCTTCAGCTAAATTGATATCATACTTAGATACTGATTCTATAAGATTATATGGTCCTTCCCATGTATTTTTACCATCTGTTATTTTAGATACTTTTACTGTTAGATCAAAAACCTCGTTTGTATACTCTTTCAGTTTATTAATAGTTGAAAAATTGTGTTTCCATAGTATTTCTAAAGCATTTACTAAATTGTAACTAACTATGATATCTTTTCTCCAGTTGTGTCTTAAAGTTCCTTCTACAATCCCTTTTTCTATGTAGCTCTTTGCCTTTTTTGAATTTATAGGAGAAAACAGAATTGCTAAACCAAAGTAATAGTCGATTAATTCTGGAAGTTCTCCATCCCAAGAGTGAATTTTTTCTTCAAAGGCTGTCAAATCTGCTTCGTTAGCAATTTTTGAGTATATTTTAGAGTTTATTTCTATTAAAGTCCTATAAAACTTAAAAGGTTCAAATTTGCTTTCATCTAAATTCAAGATTCTAAAAAGAACATTCTTTAAAGTTCCCAGGTCTGTTATATCAATTTTACTATAAGCAAATATATACGCAAATAATTCAGATATGATAAATCTCAAATGGTGATAAGTTTCTAAATCTTTATCATAATGATGTATATATCTAAAATAATCTCTTATTATAGCTTTTAAGTTCTTCTTTCCTTGTAGCATATTTATATAGTCTATAAATAAAGCTGAATATAGAATTCTTTCATTATAGTAGTCATTGAATTCACTTAAATTTTTTAGTAAATTTTCGAAACTATTTTCATTTAAAATAAATGATAAGATGGCAAAATTTTCGTACAATTTATGATAAATAAAATCAAAGTTTCTTTTTTTATAAAGTTTTTCCAATTCTTCTTCAGCTAAAGTTTTCTCATCTTGGGTTAAGTCTATGTTTAGTAATTTTTTATAAAAAAGAAAAAATATATTCCTATCGGTTAGATTTAGATTAACTTTTATTAAGAGATTTTTTATTTTTTCTTGTATCGCAGTATCTTTAAAGAAAACAAATAGAAACTCTTTTTCTCTCAAAACATCTAAGAAATTTATAAATTCAAATTCATCAAGTTTATCTAATAGGTTTATTAACTCATCTTTCCTATCTCTTAAGCATATACGAAAGAAGCTTTTAATAAACTTTTCTCCTTCAGATTCTTCCCAGGAATAGTTCTTGTCCAAGAGATTTTTGTAAACTGGACGAAGTTTCTCAAGGAAATTTTTTAAATTTTCATTTTTTACTACGATCTTGTAATATAGAAAATCTTCTTTTATCCAAAAAGGGATATCTTCTATTTCTAATTTTTCCGCTATTTCCCAAAAGTTATCATCTTCGTAAATTAACTTTAATTCATCTAACTTATGAATATATTTTTCAGCAACTTCTCCTTTACCAAATTTCCATAATGAGCTTATTACTTCTAATAGAATTGAACTAGCTTTATTCCAGATATCAAGTAGACTTTTTACTAACTTGATGTCTTTGTAATTTACTTTTTTTAAATTTTCACATTTTTCTCTTATATCATTAAGATTTAAATTTAGTCCTAATTTTTCTTCTATTTTTAAATATTCATCTTCAATTAATTCATTAAGATTATTTTCCTTCTGTATAAAAAGAGCAGTTTTAAATTCTGTTGAATTTAGATAATAGGGTTCGTCTGCACCAAAACCTCTGTGTTTATTTAAATAAACATCTATAAGATTTAGTTCCAGTAAACCGGGGAGATTGCTTTCTTTCTCATAAATCTTTCTTAGATATTTTAAAAATATTTCTTCGAAATAATCTTTATTAGCAATTACTTTTAATTCTCTGATTACATATGGATTTTTTTCATATTCTTCTTTCAGTTTTAAAGTGAAGAAGTATTCTTGAAATCTCCTATGCTGGTAGATATAGCTATCTTTATTTTCATCAGTGTAATCTTTTTCAAAGAATAAATCTGCTATATAGTTTATTATCTGGTTCATCGATTTATAATCTAATCTTGGGAATATTTCTAATATGTATTGCTGAAGCTCATCTACCTTAAAACGAAATTGAAATTTTTTTTGGAAAATAAATGAAAGATGTTTGTTTATCTCTATTAAAGCTTTTTCCTTTGGATTTGGTAAATTCAAGTTTTCTATATATTTTTTATGTTTAGGATTACTTAAAATCAAATCTATTTTTTTCTCAAATAAGTCTAGTATGATGCTATTTTTATCTAATTCTTCAATAGTATCCCATAGAAGTTTTATAAGCAAAATATCAT
>WFXI01000195.1 GCA_015490675.1 Hydrogenothermaceae bacterium | reverse complement strand
GTAAAAATGGAAAGATATACTCAATAGATAGAACTACAGGGAACTTAGAAGAAAAAGAAAATATAAACAATCCAATTACTGCCTTTTCTGAAAGTAAAGACTTCATAATTTTTGGAGATAAACAGGGAAATATTTATAAATTAGATAAAGCTAACTTAAATTTAGAAAAGAAAAATATTTTTAGCTCTAAAATATCAGCTTTAGCACTATCTAAAGACGAAAAATATATAACTGTTGCTTCTAAAAATAAAGGTAAACTTTTAGATACAGCCAATTTAAAAATGATTAAAGAAAAGACCCTCCCTGAAAATATAACAGCAATGGCTATATCACCTTCCGATAAACAGATTGCAGTAGCATTTGGTAAAAAAGTAATTGTTTATGATAAGAATACAGAAAAACCTATGTATGAAATTAGTAATCTACCTGCTCCTATAATTTCAATGCTATTTAAGGACGAAGAAATTTTGATAACAGCTTCCGGAATGAGAACTCCATATGTAGGTCTTTGGAAACAAGGAAAACTTCTTAAAAAATGGGTTCAAAGTATAGAGTAAATATTTTTTCGGGGCTAATCTTGCCCCCTTTTTTTTACAACTTTTCCCTCAAAATTAATATCATCTCTATCTATAGAAAGTTCTTCTACACTTAAATAGTAACCATTAGTTCTTAAAAATGTCAAAAACTTATCATCAATTAATACACAACTAAGAATTTCATTATTACCTTCTTTGAAATTCTCAAAGTCATAAAAATAAAACTTTTCATTTTCAGAAAAATGAGATGTAATTTCTTCTTTTAATCTTTTCAAAATATCTTCAACATTTTTAAATTTCATTTCAATCTTTGATTTTGTATAGTTTAAAGCCCCTCCTACAAACTTAACTAGTTCCCCAATTTCTTTTTCTATCTGTTTTTTTTCATTCTCGTTTAGAATATGCTTTTTTAATTCTAAATCTTTTATCTGATTTTCAATTAGCTTTTCAAATTTAATTATCAAATTGTATAGCCAAAAGGATACAAAATGTGTTGTTTCTTCTAATTTAACTTTTTCAATAGTATAACAAAAAGCCTCTAACAAAATTTCATCTAAAGTTATTAAATTCTTACCTACATTTACATCATAAATTTCTGGAAGCCTGTTTGTAAAAGTTGCTATATATACGTCCATATCTAAATGTTCGTTTGCCCATAAATAAAGAGGGAATAAATCACTATCTCCTGAAAATAAGATAACACTGCTTAAACCTTCTCTTTTGTGTATTCCTAAATCTGTTATGAAATCAATAGTAAGTTTTATATCTGCTGAATTTTTATTTTTTGCATTTTCAAAAGGTATTATAGGTTGAACTGAGTAAAAAGATAAAAACTGTCTTAGATTAAAACTTCTTTTACCTTCTATATAAAAATTTTCATAAAAAGGTAGATTTTGAAATATCCCCATAGCTTTTATAAATTTTACTTTTCCTAAATCGAGTTCGTTATTTAGATAATACAGAAATTCTTTTAAAGTCTTACTCAGGATTTCTTTTTCTTTATAAGTTATAAAGTTTTTTTCTATGTTCGAATCCTTATTAAATTTAATAATTCCTTCATTTTTTACTTTTTTACTTACTAATATCCTTTTATCAAGGTCAAAGAACTCCAAAAATCCGTTATAAAAGTTTTCAAAGTCTATATATATACCAACTTTATTCTCTATTGCAAAATTTTCCCTAAAAAATCTGAGAAATTCATTTTCTATAATATCCCCACCTTCCATAACAATTACTCCTGATAATTTTTTAAAGTATAATTTTAAAAGAAAAATTTAAAGCTTGAAACAGGAGTTTTTATTAATATGTGCGGAGTCTTTGGAGTAATAAACAATAAAGATGCAGCTGCTTTAACACATCTAGGATTACATGCATTACAACATAGAGGTCAGGAATCTGCCGGAATAGCTGTATCAGATGGATATGACATAAATTTAAAACTTGGTGAAGGTTTAGTAACAAAAGCTATTACTGCAGAAGATTTAAAAGAGCTCAAAGGTGATATAGCTATAGGTCATGTTAGATACTCGACTGCTGGTGGGTCCAATCCAAAAAATATACAGCCTTTTTATGCTCATTTTTATGGTGGTAGTTTTGCAATAGCTCATAATGGTAACTTAGTTAATGCAGACCAATTAAGAAAACAACTGGAAAAAGAAGGGGCAATTTTTAGGTCAACTTCTGACACAGAAGTTTTTGTTCATTTAATAGCAAGAGCCAAGGAACCTCCTCCAGCTCATATAATATTACATAAAAATGACACAGATTTTTTGCCTTTAGTATTTGATGCAATGAAAAAAGTAAAGGGAGCATACTCCCTTGTTATATTAAGAGAAAAACAGTTAATAGCTGTTAGAGACCCTTATGGATTTAGACCTTTACTTCTTGGAAAAAATAGAAGCGGTAGCTATTTTGTAGCTTCTGAAAGCTGTGCTTTTGATATTGTGGATGCTGAATATTTAAGGGATATTAAACCAGGAGAAGTTTTAGTTATAGATGACAGTGGACTTAGGTCTTATTTTCCTTTTGAACATCCTGAAAAAGCAGAAAAATGTATTTTTGAGTATGTATATTTTGCACGACCTGACAGCTTGATTTTTGGGGATTGGGTTTATGAGATTAGAAAAGAAATGGGTAGAAATTTAGCTAGAGAATATAAAATAGATGCTGATGTAGTAGTTCCTGTTTTAGATTCTGGATTGCTTGCTGCAAAAGGATATTCTGAAGAAAGTGGAATACCTTTAGAAATTGGCTTAATCAGGAACCACTATGTAGGAAGAAGCTTTATACAACCTTCGCAAGAAATTAGAGATTTAAGTGTAAAGTTAAAATTGAACCCTGTTCACCAGGTTATAAATGGCAAAAGGCTTATAGTTATTGATGATTCTCTTGTTAGAGGGACAACAAGTAAAAAAATTGTAAATATGCTGAGAAAAGCTGGAGCCAAGGAAATACACTTTTTAATAAGTTCTCCTCCTGTGATTAGTCCTTGCTATTATGGAATAGATACTCCAACAAAAGAGGAATTAATAGCATCAAACAAAACGATAGAAGAAATTAGAGATTACATAGGAGCAGATAGTCTTCATTACCTTTCTTTAGAAGGTATGATTAACGCAGCTAACAAGTATAAACAAAAAGGCTTTTGCACTGCTTGCTTTACAGGAAATTATCCTGTTTTATAGCACGATTTTCGTAACAGATGGATTCGGTGATATAACTGCCTGAACAACCATATCTTTTAAAGCTATGAATCCGTGTGGTTGTTTAGGTTTATATAAATAACTTTCACCTAATTTCAGGGATACAAAATTTTCTTCATTTTCTATAAAAAAGTTTCCT
>WFXI01000194.1 GCA_015490675.1 Hydrogenothermaceae bacterium | reverse complement strand
TAAAAAAGGAAAAATTTATCCAAAAAGATTATGAAATGCCTTTTGAAAGTTTAGATTTACCAGAGGAGTATTCATCTAAAGAAGATGTAAAGGTTAATCTTTATATTATTAAAGAAAAAAATGGTTATGCTGTTTCCATGGATTTTAAGAGTGATGTTCAAGTCGAGTGTAGTAGATGTTTGGAACCTTTTAATATGGACTTATCTGGAACAAGCAATGTATTTTTATCTACAAAAAAGCTAGAAAGTGGAAAGTTAGGTGCTGGAGATTTAGATACTGAGTATTTAGAAGATGAGGAAAAATTTGATTTAAATGAGTTTGTAAGGGAAGAAATACTTGTAAAAACTCCAATGAAACCACTTTGTGATGAAAATTGTAAAGGAATTTGTCCTATATGTGGAGCAAATAAAAATATAAATCCTTGTGATTGTGAGGAAAAAGAAAGAAGAAAAAGTTCTCCTTTTGCAAAGCTCCAAAAGCTTTTAGAAGAAAAAAGAGGGAAATAATATGAAAGTAATATCTGTAAATGAAGCTAAGGAAAACTTAGAAAAAATTTTAGAATCCTTAGAAGAAAATGAAGAAATAATAGTTAAATTTAAAAATAAAGAGTTTTTATTAACACCTAGAAAAAAAAGAGTTTTGGGTTTTTTTAAAAACAAAGTGAGAGTTGACGATGATATAAAGTCTCCTTTGCCAGAAAATATAAGTGAGGAATTTTATAGTTGAAATATTTGTTAGATACTCATGTGTTTATATGGACTACCGTTTCTCCTGAGAAATTATCTAATAGAGTTATAGATTTGATTTTAGATTCAAAAAATACCTTATTTTTAAGTAGTGCTTCAATTTGGGAAATTTCTATAAAGCGTAAAATTGGAAAACTAGAGTTTTTAGATGAAAAAATATCTTTTGAAGAGTTTATTATCAAATCTATGGAATGCTTAGACTTAAATGAATTGCCTATTTTTTCAAAACATATATTTTATCTTGATAATTTACCTTTATTGCATAAAGATCCGTTTGATAGGATTTTAATTTCACAGGCTAAAAGTGAAGGTTTAATATTAATAACAGACGATAACTTAATAAAAAAGTATAAAGTCAAAACTTTATGGTAAAAATTTTATTAAAATATTAAAGTTATCAACATTTTTGGAGGAATTAATGCCTGAAGAAATTATCCCAAGTAGAAAGCAGTTAGTAGAAAATTTGAAAAAAGAGGGAATAAATCCTTATCCTCACAAATTTGAAATAACAACAACTTTAGATAAAGTTAGGGAAAAATACGAAAAGCCTGTTCCTAAAGATGAAGAATTTATTGTAAAAGGAAAAATAAAAAGGGTTTCAAAAAGAGATGATAAATATGTAATTAGATTTGCAGATTTAGAAAAACCTGTTGAACTTCAGGTTATCATTCCCCAATCAGTAGGGAAATTTGCACCAAATCAAGAAACATCATTCAAAGGTAAATTAGAAAGAATAGAAGGAAAATTAACATTAGTTGCAAAGGAAGAAACTAATAATCAAAATGCATTACCAGTTTTTGAGGTAAAGTCTCAGTTTGATTTAGACCCAAATAGGGAAAATGTAAAAGTTGCAGGAAGATTAGTTTCATTAAGAGACCAAGGTAAAGCAGCTTTTGGTCATATCCAAGATGCAGATGGAAAACTGCAGGTTTATTTTAGGAAAGATACATTAGGAGAAGAAAATTATCAAAAATTAATGGACATCTTAGATGTTGGAGATATCATAGGTGTTGAAGGTGAGCTATTTAGAACTATGACAGGAGAACTCACAGTAGAAGTAAAAGATGCAAAGCTACTAACAAAAGCTTTAAGGCCTTTACCAGAAAAGTGGCATGGACTTAAAGATGTTGAAACTAGATATAGACATAGATATGTTGACCTTATAGCTAATAAAGAAGCTAGAGAAATTTTTAAATTAAGAGCTAAA
This sequence comes from Hydrogenothermaceae bacterium, assembly GCA_015490675.1. Classification (GTDB taxonomy): domain Bacteria; phylum Aquificota; class Aquificia; order Aquificales; family Hydrogenothermaceae; genus Hydrogenothermus. The sequence continues at coordinate 899 of WFXI01000194.1, read as the reverse complement.
GCTATAAAAAGCTTAAGAGAATACTTAGAAAGCAAAGGTTTTATGGAAGTTGAAACTCCAATTTTACAATCTGTAGCCTCTGGAGCAATGGCTAAACCTTTTATTACACATCATAATGCTTTAGATATAGATATGTTCTTGAGAATAGCTCCAGAACTTTATCTGAAAATGCTTGTCGTTGGGGGATTTAATAGAGTATACGAAATAGGAAGAAATTTTAGAAATGAAGGTATAGATACAACCCATAATCCAGAATTTACAATGGTTGAGTTTTACGGAGCATATTTAGATTACTATGATTTAATGGATATGACAGAAGAACTTTTTAGAAAAATACTTTTAGATACAAAAGGAACTTTAAAAATAACTTGGGAAGGTCAGGAATTAGATTTTGAAAAACCGTTTAAAAGGTTAAAGTTTTTTGATGCATTAAAGGAAAAAACAGGAAAAGATAAAGAATTTTTCTTAAATGAAGAAAAAGCTAGAAACTTTGCAAAAGAAATAGGTATTCCAAAAGCAGAAGAATTAACACATGCAAAAATATTAGATAAACTTTTTGAGCATTTTATAGAAGAAGATTTAATTCAACCAACATTTGTAATGGATTTCCCAAAAGTTTTATCTCCACTTGCAAAAACTCATAGAGAAGACCCAGATTTAGTAGAAAGATTTGAGCTAATAATAAACAAAAAAGAACTTGCAAATGCTTATACAGAGTTAAATGACCCAGAAGACCAGAGAGAAAGATTTTTACAACAATTAAAAGATAAAGCTAAAGATGAAGAGGCTATGGATATAGATGAGAACTTTTTAATGGCATTAGAATATGGGCTTCCACCTACAGGTGGGGAAGGTATAGGAATTGATAGACTTGTTATGATGCTTGCAGATACTCCTTC
>WFXI01000193.1 GCA_015490675.1 Hydrogenothermaceae bacterium | reverse complement strand
CTTTCATTCTATTCTCCTTGAATAATTTAACAAAAAACTCTAAAGGATTTATAACAATCTGAATTATATTATCTATATAATTCCAAATAATTGGATTATGAGTTTTAATTCCTAAAAAAAGTAAGAACAGGGAAAAGAGTCCTATAAAAAAAATTAAAGTTAAATAACCATAGTTAAATAAAAATTCCTCTATCCATTTTTCTATACTAAGAAACACCATTTTACGAACTAAATTATATAATTCTATTCTATTATTTTATTAAATCTTAAAGTTTTTATAAATAAATATTACAGGTTTGAAAATGAAAATTTTTAAAGAAAAATACAAACTGAACATGATTTACTCAATCCATACATACGAAACTATGGAAAAATTTTTTTATGAAAATAACAAGGACCCTAGAGAATACGAGATCATAACTGAAATCGGAGCAATATATCTACAAAACGAAAAAGTATTTATATCTAATTTTGCTCCTATACCTCTAAATGCGAAAGATATGTTACTTAATCCTAGAAACTTAAAAATAAAAAACTTTAGAAAAATAAAGAATAATAAAGATACATCCCAAAAGATATACAAAGCATATTTAAAGGACCTAAAAAATATTACTGAAAAACAATATTTAGCAAAGAATTTAGAAGAAGTAAGGGATTTTATTCTCCATATCTTATCAAATAAAGCTATAAAAGAGATAAAAATATATCTAGAGATAAAAGAAGATATATTATACGAAAAAAGAGAAATCTATGTTAAAGTAATAAAGATAAAAGAAAGAGAAGAAAATACATATACGCCAATAGTTCCATATTCATTATTGGAATTTTATAGAGAAGAAATATCAATAAAATTAAAAGAAGTGTTAAAAAACACTTCAATAATGCTAACCAAAAATGTAATTTTAACTCTAACAGATGATAAAATCCTAATTTATTCTAAGCATCCTCTAAATATAGATGTAAACTTAAAAAATTATATTAACGGTATATATCTAAATTTAAAAACTAAACCAAAAACAATAGAAAATAGAAAAATAACAGATTTAAAAAATAGCAACCTAGAAGTAAAGATTTTTGAAATTATAAACCTTACCTCTCTAATAAAAAAATATATAGAAAATACAATTTATATAAGTTCAAGTGAAAAATACAAAATTCATAAATCTTTAACTATTACAGTAAAAAGATAATTAAAAACATAAGGAGATAAAATGACTATACTTGAAAGACAAATAATACTAAATTTAGAGAGAAAAAACTCTCTTTTAGTTGCCTGGTACGAAGTAAAAAAAGAAGAAGTTTTTTCTAGAATAAAGTTATCTTCAAAAGAGTTATACTTTACATTTTCTCCTGAAATTGATAGAACCTTCAATTACAAAATAGAATTTGAAAAGAAGATAAACAAAGAAAAGTATTATCTAGGAAAAACAAATAACGATTCAGAAATATTTTTGAACATATTACCCTCAAAAAAATGGATAATAAAAGACAATAAGTTAAATAAAGAGCTAGAAGCAATTGTTTATTTTACAATATATAGAAAAAATTCAATTAAACCTATATCACATCCATTTTTTCTAAAAACAGAAACTCAAATACTAGCAGAACAAAGAATACATCAAATACTATATGAAAATCCTTCTTTAGTATGGATGGAGAATGCTACAAAAATAGAAAATCTTATCTAACTAAAATTTAGAGCTATTAAAATCAGTAAACAGTCCAAAATAACTAACATAAGGATAAATATTATCTACAATAATATTTTTTATTTCCCTTCCTTCTCTCCCCTCCTTTATTTTTACTTTATATAATCCCTCTCGTAATCTTCTTATATTAACTTCTATTAATTTCACTAAAGATATCATCTTTAATATTATTTTTTTATTATCTAAACTTCTTTCGAAAATTAAAACTGAATCAGGTATATTTTGATATACATTTTGCTGCGTTATGTCGTTACAAAGTTTACTATTTGCTATAACTTTAAGCACAACATTTTTTGTATAGTTATTCAAAATTTTATATTCCTTTATTTCTGACATTATGTAACCCTTGCTAGTTTTTACACATTTATCTGCCATCGCACTACTTACTAAAATATTTGTTCTAATATACTTACCACTTAAATCAATGCTAGATAATCCTTTCAAAATTGTATTTAGATTTTCCCCTTTAAAAGGTTTTACTATAGATTTTTCCCAAAAAATAAGAATTCTATCAACTTCTCCATCTGAAATAATATCCCACTTTTTTATTTTCCCTTTATGAATAAGGCTTTTATCTTTATGTTTTAAATCAACATAAAAAAGTCCTCTATTGTCTATAGCTAAAATTTCAAGTTTATGTGGTTTATAGCAATAATCTGGAAATTTATTATTAAAAACATTAAACAATATCTCTTTATCTTTATCTGACATATAAAGACAATCAACGAAAAAATTATTTCTATCTATTTTAGTTATAGCATTCCTTTTAACCTTAATATAGTCACTAACTAAAACAACCAAAAGAACGACCAAAGTAGATAACAAAAGTAATAATAATAGATTTCTCAAGACTATACCTCCTCCCCACTGGTCAAAGAAATGCAGAGGCAATATTACCTCTGCATTATATGTTTATTTTAACTATTAACTTTTTCTTTTAACGCTTTAGCTGCATTAAAAGTAACAACTTTTCTTGCAGGGATAGTAATTTCTTCACCAGTTCTTGGATTTCTTCCTTTTCTAGCAGCTCTTTCTTTTACATTAAAAACACCAAGACCTGGTAAAGCAACTCTTTCACCTTTTCCAAGTGCTTCAACGAGAGCTTCTACAAATGCATTTACGCATCTTTCTGCTTGAGCTTTTGTAGTTCCAGCTTCTGCTGCAACTTTTGCTACGAGTTCTGCTTTAGTCATAGTAAAACCCCCTTAAAACAATGTTATATGTAAATATAATCATCTAAAAATATAGAAAAATCAAGATTTCAGCTATAAAAAATAAAAGTTAATAGAAAAAATTTATAGAAAATCTATATAAAACTTTATATTGATTATAAATTTATAATCAATATAAAGGAAGAGGATAAACATGGTACTTTCAAATCCAATAAAAGAAAACAAAGCTACAAAAGAATTAAATGAATT
>WFXI01000192.1 GCA_015490675.1 Hydrogenothermaceae bacterium | reverse complement strand
TGGGATTTGGCAAGAATAGCTCAAGTATCTTATAACTTTGCAAGACAGTATGTTAGATATTTAAAGTCTGCGGGATATATAAAAGCAGTTGGAAAAAGAGGAAAAGAAAAGACATATAGAACTATAAAAATTACAGGCATTAAACCCGTGAAAATCAATCATCACAAAAGAATTGTTATTGATACAAATACTGGAGAAGAAATCCCTCTAAAACTACAGAAAAGGTCGGAAATACAACAGAACATATGGCAAACCATATTGGAACTTCAAACTTTTACGACTTCACAGATTTATAACAGAACGTTCATAAACAAAGACACAATAAGACATTATTTAAGATACCTGAAGAAAGCTGGATATATTAAAGAAATTGGAAGAGAAGGTAAAGAGACTTTTTACAAACTTATAAACTCGCAGAAAGATTATCCACCTCTAAATAAGGATATTCAAAAAGTAAAGATTAAAAATACAGATGAAAAATATCAAAAAATATGGAACCTAATAAGAACTCTTCCACAATTTACAGTGAAAGACCTTTCAAAAGAACTTCCAGAAATACATCCAGAAAGCATAAGAATATATGTTAAGCATCTTAGAAGGGCTGGTTATTTAGAAATAGTTAAAAGAACTCAGTATGATGGTTTTCTTTACAAACTCTTAAGAAATTCTGGAGACAAAGCTCCTATTCTCAAATTACCTATGAAAGGAATATCTATAGTTTTTGACCCTAATAAGAATAAAAATTACCTTTCTATAGGAGACCAGCCATGAAAATAATAAAACCATTAGTATTTAAAGACAAAGAAGGAGTTGGATATTTTATTTCAGCAGATGGAACAGTTTTTATAGAACTTCCAACTGACAAAAAGAAAAAAGTCAAAAACCCATACAGAAAAATAGGACATTACGATTTTTACAACAAAACTTTTACAAAAAAAGAAAAATTTGATATGAACGCAGTTTATTACAAACTTCAAGCTTTTGGATTTCCTTATCACCTATTAAAAGAACTACATGCAAACCAAGACTATGGACTAAAAAAAATCATCGTAGAGTTTCCAAAGTTTGAAAGATACGAAATAGATGCAGACCTTCTTTTTGACAAGGGCTACTTTCTAAAACAGCAATTTAGGAACTACAAAAACAAAGGCTTAGAACTAAGACTTTATGTGCCAATCAAGTATTTTTCAAAAACAGACTTAAGGAGGTAAAAATGGGAATAAATATTAAAGAGATAGAAAACTTTTGTAAAGTTCTGAAAAGTATTTATATGACAAAAAAAGAAAGAATATACTTCCAGAAAGAAGATAAATTTTTATATATATCCGATGGACATATATTACTTCAAATAGAAAAGAATTATAACATCAATTATAAAGAAGGGAGAACATATATTAGTTGGGATTGTATTGATTTTGAAGATTCCAATCAGCCAGATTTAAAAAAAACATTCCAAAATCTTCACAAAAAGATAAATAAAGAGATGAATATAGATAATCATTTAGGTCTTAGTTTTTCCTCTCCTGCAGGCGTTTATTTGAGTAAAGAATATGCAATAAGCAAATTAAACAATTTAGGAATATTTTTAGATTTTGAATATTTAAATACAATTCATAAGATAACCAAAATATTAAAAGTAAATGACACCTTTAACATCTGGTATATACCTGAGCCTATAGAACCTATATACATAGAAAACAACGATATAAAAATCTTTCTTACAAGAATAGAACTTACCACAAAAGGAGGAAAAGATGAAACAAATTAGAGTTATAACACCCACAGAGCTAATTCAACTTATAAGAGAAGGCTGGTATATAACAAAAGTCAGCTCTTCTTTTGACATATACAGGCTAACTTTAGAAAAACCAAATGCATTTTTCGACATGGTTATATCAATGACCCGTAAAGACTTTCTTTTTGTTTTAAACGCAGGCTTACTTTCAATAGATGAAGAAACCTATAACAAAATTAAAGAAATTTCAATAAAACTTTAGGAGGTTTAGAACATGCCAAACAAAACAGTATCCCCAAAAGAACAACTAATCAACCAATTCAACCAGCTTGGATTAATAAAAAATGTCCACTGGGTAATTTTAGAAGAAGATGACAAACCATTCATCACCATTGACGGCTTACTATGGCTTGCAAACAACCACCCAGAAGAAGAAAAACGAGTAAAAAATGTCTCCTCAGAGCTTCTGCAAACACAGCCAGTAGTAATCGTCAAATCAAAAGTAATCCTATCAAATGGAGTTTCTGCAGAAGGACTTGGTTCTGCAAGTAGAGAAGCCTCAGACACAGACAGGCTCATAGAACTTGCAGAAAGCAGAGCAACAGCAAGAGCATTAAGAAAACTTTACGCACTTGGAACACCAGTAGAGGAAAACTAAAATGCCATCCAGAAAAGCCCTTGCAAAAATACACATAGCAAAAAAAGAGCTAAACCTATCAGATGAAGAATACAGACAGATACTCTATGACTGCTTCGGTGTTGATAGCTCAAAATACTTAACAGAAGAGCAAGCAAATATGCTTATAGCCGTTTTCGTTGATATGGGATGGAAGCCAAAGAAAAAAGAGCAAAAACCACAACCCAAAAAATACGACCAGCTGGGAGATAGAAAGGGGTTTGCCACCCCTGCCCAGCTTAGAAAAATAGAGGCTATGTGGAAAACAGTTTCAAGAGAAAAAACCAAAAAAAGCCTTGATAAATTCCTCTTTAGAAGATTTAAAGTAATGAAACTTGAAAACCTACCATTTGATAAAGTTCCTGCAGTTTTAAAAGCACTTGAAAATATGAAAGCAAAATGTATGACCACTAAAACTACAAATACAAACCAGATTGACGAACCGGTAGATTTTTAGGAGAAAAAGCATGATAGCTTTTATAAAAGCAGACGAATTTATGAGAAAAACCAAAATGCCCTTTAGGACATACTATAGAAAAAAGAAGAGATATGATATTTTTGTGGTCAAACTCGCAAATGAGTATGTTCTTGTTGAAATCAAAAAGAATAAAGTAAAAGCCATATCTCCTGACAGAATTAAAGAATTTTCAAACCTGATATAACTACATTCTTGTTATCTTTTCAAAATATCACCTCAAAAGTGGCAACCTTGCCACATCAATTTTTTTCCTGGTTTATCTTTTATTTCAAAACCATTTGAGGTTAGAAAAATGGCAGAATTCTTACATGGTGTTGAAGTTCAAGGTAAAAATACAGGTGTTATCCCGTTTGTAGAAGTTCCATCTGCAATAATAGGACTTGTAGGAACAGCTCCCCAAGGGGAACCCTGGAAAATACACGTAATCAGAAACTGGGATGATGCGATTAAAACATTTGGAAATGAGCAAGCAGGCTATACAATCCACAGAGCATTAAGAAATTACTTTAATTACAGAGAAACGACAGTCCTTGTTGTAAATGTTTTTGACCCTACAGTTCATACAGATGTTTCTGCAGTATCAGCAACAGATATTGTTAATGGTTTAAACCTGTTTAAAAAAGCAAAGCAGGAACTCGGATTTTTCCCAAAAATTTTAGACGTTCCTGGTTTCTCTCAAGATTTAACAGTTGCACAGGCAATGTCTTCCCTCGCAGACCAGATAAGAGCAATAGCCCTTGTTAATGTTCCAGAAGGAGCAGATATAACAGCTGCAGTAAACTTTAAAAACAATTTTTCATCAAAGAGAGTTTATGTTTTTTATCCTAAAGTTTATACCCTTGACGCATTGTCAGGAAATCCATCACTTGACTGGCTCTCTTCTGTAGCTGCAGGGCTGATTGTCAAAACAGACTACGAAAAAGGTTTCCAAAACTCACCATCTAACAAAGAATTAAAAGGAGTTTTAGGACTTGAGTTTATATATGAGTATATTCCTGATGATCCAACAAGTGAAATCCAATACATAAACTCACAAGGAATAATAACAGTCAAAAAAGACAGAGCAGGATACAGACTTTTCGGTAATACATCTTCAGCTTATCCTGCAAATACCCACCCTGCAGATGTATTTATAAACTGGGTAAGAGTGGCAGATATACTTGATGAAACACTGCAGGATAATCTTATTCAAACCCTTGATGAAAATATAATTGATAATCCTTATGACCCTACAACTTCTATTGTTTACAGAGTTAGAGAAAGCATAGATGACCTTTTAAACACATGGAAAGCCAAAGGAATAATCATATCTGGAGAAGCTGAAGTTCCACTTGAACTTAATACAGCTTCAGAGCTTGCATCAGGAAATGTTCATTACAGAATTAACAACTTTGCAGTATCCACACCAATGCAGGGCATAACAATAGAAAGAATAGCAAACTCCAATGCATTGGCAGAAGTGTTTTCTAAACTCTTTGGAGGTAATCAATAATGGCAGAAAACAGGATAGTTACCTTTGAAAAAAATAAATGCTGGATAAATGGAAATGAATTTTTTGGAATAGCAGAAGAAGGCTCCGTAGAAGCGAAAAGAAAAATGCTTGATTATGACGGAATGGCAATGCCAGCACCTGTTAAAGTTCCTTCAGGGAAACTTGAAGCCATGACAGCAAAGCTAAAAGTCAAACTTTCTGACCCACTTGTTTTAACAGAGCTATCAAAAAACAGAGGATTTGTTGAGGTAAGACTTAAAGGTAAAGCTTCAGTTATGAACTCTACTCAAGGCTTTGTTAATGATGAAGACATAACAACCAGAATAAGAGGATTTGTTGAAGAAATTCCTACACCAAACCATAAAGATGGTGAAATTCCTTCTAAAGAGTTCACTATTAATGCCCTTTATCTGGAAGTTTCCTGTAATGGTTCGGTAATCCTTAAAGTTGATGTTACATCTGGAGAAGTTGTTCCAAAAGATTTAGTGTAGGAGAAAAAAGATGGAAATAATCCTTGCCTGTGAAGGAATAAAAAGAAACGGATTAGAACTAACAGCAGAAATAATAAATCAGGTGGTAGAAACATTTTCAGAGCTTAACTATAAGCCACCTATAGTATTAGGACACATTTCAGATTATAAAGACGGAGACCCAGCTTACGGCAGAGTTATTAGTGTAAAAACAGTTAAACAGCCAAACGGCAAAACCTGTCTTGCTGGTGAGCTTAAAATGACAGGCTACCTGCAGAACCTTTTAAACACAGGAGAATATGACGGCTTTTCAATAGGAGTTAAATTTGACCCAGAAACAAATAAAGCTTATCTCCACCATTTAGCAGTTTTAGGAGCATATCCACCTGCAGACCAAACAGCAGGAGAACCACTGCAACTTAGCCTATCAGATGAAGAACTAAAAAACTTAAAAATCTTTGAAATAAAACTTTCTACAGGAGGAAAACAAATGGATATTAAAGACATTATCCAAAATGAAGAATTTAAAAAATCCATAACCCAGATAGTTCAAGAGCAGATAAAAACCTTAAACCTATCCACCAAAGAGAAAAAAGAAGAAAAACAAGACCAGACCAATTTAGAATCCCTTTACAAGCAAGAAAAAATCCAAAGGCTGAAAGATATAGCCCTGTCTGTTGGAATGGATGAAGAAGGAATAAAAGCTTTAGAGCAGTTCGGACAACTATTAAAACCAGTAATAAACCTATCAGACGGAAAACAATTTTCACCGTTTGACCTGTTAGAAAAAGCCCTGAAAAGCATAAAACCACAAAAACAAAATAGCGAATTATTTGAAGACATAAACCTTTCAACATCGCAAGAAGAAAATGTTTTAGATACAACCCAGCTTGCAAGAATATTCACAGGAGGTGATAAATAATGCCAGTAAACGGAAAAATCGGAGAAGTTAATGTTAAAGAAGTTCAGGTCGTTGCAGATGTAGAGCATAAGCCAGTAATTGTTACAAAAAATCTGTTGTCAGGACAAGGAGTTTTAGAAGCTGGAAGCATAATAGGAAAAGACCTTTCCACAGGTAATTTAGTATTTTACGACCCAACAGCTGTAGATTCTACAACAGGTAATAAAACTCAAGAACCTATTGGAGTTCTTGCAAATCTGGTAGATACAGATAGGCAAACCCTTGCAAACATAATCGTTCACGGAGTGGTTCTAAAAAATGCACTAAAAGTAAAAGCAGGGACTATTGATACAGCTGTTTTAGAAGCCTTAGAAGCCAAAACAATCTGGACAATATAAGGAGGAGTATAAATGGGTATGCAAATTAATTTAAGCAAATTTTTAACACCACAGAAAATAAAAGACTATATTCAATCCTCACCTTACAGACCAAATGTAATAGTCAAAGACCTTTACTCAAGAGATGCAGATACTTACGATTCTCCTGTTTATCCTTATGCAGAAGTAAAAGAAGTTACTGGCAATGTTCCTCTCGTTCTTCGTGGTGGACAACCTGTTAATGTAGCTGGAGATAACACAAAGTATAACTTCATTGAAGTTCAACCTATTGATATTTCCGAAACATTAAACGCTGTTGAACTTGTAAATATGAAAGCTCTCGGAGATGTAGCAGTTGAAAGAATAGTTAGACAAAAAGTTCAAAAATTCCACAAAATAGTTTTAGATACAGTAGGAGCTCTTGCAGCACAAACTCTATCAGGAAAGATTTCTTATCAAATTAAAATGCAGTCTGGACTTGATTTATACGAAGTAAACTATGGAACAGTGGCAGATCTTTCACCTTCTACACTTCCAGCAAACCTAAAAGACCTTTACAACCTGTTTGTGGATATGGAAGGTAAACTCCAAGAAAACGGATACGGACAGGAAGTAATAATTTATGCAGGAAAACAAGCTTATGGAAAAATTCTTGAAATAGCATTTTCTTACACCGGGAAAACAATAAAAGTAGAAGAAAAAGACGGTGGGATTTATATTGGAAACTACTTTATAAAACCAATTACAGTTGGATACAAAGATAAAGATGGAAACTTTGTTAGAGCAGTCCCTGATAAGAAAATAAAGATGATTGATAAATCCGCACCGTTCAGACTTAGATATCTATCTATTGATGATTTAAGGGCAAATCTAAAGGCTATGCCGCTATTTGTAGCACAAAAATTAGAGGGCAAGGCTATTGAACTTGAAGGGCAGTCTAAACCATTACCTATACCAGTTACAGACGCAATAGTGGACGCTACCATCGCATAAACCATTGGGGCTTAAAGCCCCCTTTTCATTAGAGGTGGAAAATGCAGATAACAGATTTACAAAACCTTATAACAGTGGAAGATATAAAAAAAGCAGTTCCAGAAAAAGACCTGATGCATATAGCATTTGACGATACAACCCTTTCCATTTCTAATGAAAAGATACAAAACGCCATAAACATATCAGTAAAAAAACTATTCACAAAGCTAATAAAATGCGAAAAAACAAGCCTTGAAGAGTGGGAAATAGAAATAGCAAAGCTCTATCTAATAAAAGACGCCATATATCAACTTCACACAATGAACGAAACAGAAAGCCTTGCACAGGATAAGCTCATAGAAGCTCGCCAGATACTAAAAGACTGGCTTGGAGACTGTGGAAAAGAAGAACCAAAAAAAATAACATCAGTGAAGGTAGTAAAATATGAGCCAAAATACAGATTCTAATAACACAAAATCTTTATCTACAAAGCTTAGAATAGGAGACATACTTTTTTTTCAAGATTTCATAGAAACTCCAGAAAAACTATTTTCAAAACCAGATACAGAAGAATACTTTGACCTTATAGACTATATGCTTACAGACTACGAAATAGAAACAGCAATAGAAGCAAGAAAATCAGCAGTCCTATCATTGCCCCATGGATT
>WFXI01000191.1 GCA_015490675.1 Hydrogenothermaceae bacterium | reverse complement strand
GTGGATACAGTCTCTAAACTGGAAACCTACTTTTCAAAAGTAATATGTTTAGAAAAAGGTAGTTCCCCATTTTTCGCCGTAGGGGCTTTCTATGAAGACTTTCACCAAGTAGAGGACGAAGAATTTTTTAAGATTGTTGAAAATGCAAAAAATGAAGGTCTTATAGCTAGTTAGATTATGACATTCTTCCTACATTAGAAATTAGTTGATAAATAGGGCCTATTAAACCTAAAACAAGTATTAGTAAGAATAATCCTAACACGCCTATTAGTATAGGTTCTATCATTTTCGCTATATTTTGAGAAATGTAATCAACTTTATCGTAATAGTAATCAGAAATATACTCTAACTGGTTTTCTAATTGACCTGTCTGTTCACCAATATTTACCATTCTAATTATTAAAGCTGGAAATACATTTTCTTCCATTAATGCACTTGAAAAACTATTACCTAAACTTACCTTATCCTTTACATTCCTTATAGCAAGTTTAAATACCTCATTATTCATAGCTTTTTCCATTATTTCTAATGCTTGATACAATGGCAGACCTGCAGAAATCATTAGTTTCATATACTCAGAAAAAAAAGCATAATTGAAGTTTCTAATGATAAGACCAAATATTGGTATCCTTAATGTTAGTTTATCAGTAAATAGCTTAAATTTTATAGATTTTTTTCTGAAAATTTTTATCAAAATGAACAAAACAATCAAAAATCCAATAATGTACAAAAGATATTTTTGAGTGAATTCTGACATTTTCATTATTATTATTGTTGTTAGGGGCAATTGCATATTAAATTCTTTAAAAACATCCATAATTTTAGGCAAAACATACACGAGCCAGAATATCATAGCTCCTGTAATACTTACAAAAGCAAAAGCTGGATAGATAAGGGCTTGTTTTGTTTTTGACATTAAGTCTTCAATTCTTTTTAAATGTTCTGCAGCATCTTTCAATGTTCTATCTAAATTACCTGTTTCTTCTCCTATTTTAAATAGAGAAACAACAACATCTGTAAAGTAACTTGAATATGGTTCTATTGCTTTTGAAAGGTTATATCCTATTTGTAATTTATAAGCTATGTCTGTAAGAACTTCCTTTAGAGTTTCATTTTCTACATCTTTAGCTATATCCATTAGACCTACATTTAAAGGTAAACCAGATTTTACTACGAGATGTAAATTTTCTAAAACTTCTATAATTTCTCTTCTGGTTATTTTGCCTTTTCTTTTTATTAAAAAGTTGAGGATTTCTGGAAATTGTCTAATTTTTAAAGGAACAAAATTGTTAAATTCTAATATAGATATTAGCTCTTCTTCATTTGATACTTGAAAAAACTTCTTTATTTTTTTGCCGCGAGTATCTATAGCTTCTACATAGAAAAGCATTTAACCTACAACCCTTTTTACTTCTTCTATAGTTGTTATCCCTTTTAATGCTTTAATTAAACCATCTTCTTTTAAAGTTCTCATCCCTTCTTCTTTTGCTTGTTTTTTTATCGCTAAAGGAGTAGCTCCTTTTACTATTAAATCGGAAATATTCTCACTTATAATTAAAACTTCCCCTAATAAAGTTCTTCCAAGATAGCCAGTATTTTTACAATGGGCACAACCTTTTCCTCTATATAAAGTTATTTCATCATTCAAGTCTTCTTTTCCTGTATATTCTTTTATAATTTCTATAGAATATCCATAATTTAAAAGTTCTTTAGCAGGTACTGTATATTCTTCTTTGCAAAAATGACAAATTTTTCTAACTAATCTTTGTGCTGTAATTGCAGATATACCAGAAGCAACCATATAATCTTTTATCCCCATATCAATAAGCCTTGGTATAGCACTTACAGTATCGTTTGTATGTAATGTAGATAAAACAAGGTGCCCCGTTATAGAAGCTCTTATAGCCATTTCAGCAGTTTCTTCATCACGAATTTCTCCAATTAATATAACATCTGGGTCTTGTCTTAAAAATGCTCTTATAGCTCTTGCAAATGTATATCCTGCTTTTTCGTTGACCTGAGTTTGCTTTATAAATGGAAATTTATACTCTATTGGGTCTTCAACTGTTAAAATATTTCTTTGTAATGCATTTATTTTTCTTAATGCAGCATATAAAGTTGTTGTTTTCCCTGAACCAGTTGGACCTGTTACTAATATAATTCCCTGAGGTTTTGAAAATTGATCTTCTAAATTTTTCAACATATCTTCTTCAAAACCTAAATTCCTTAGGTTAAATAAGGATATATTTTTAGATAATATTCTTAAAACTATATTTTCTCCAAATGCTGTTGGTACAGTAGAAATCCTTAAATCATATTCTTCATCAAAAAATTTATGAGTAAAAGAACCATCCTGAGGTAGCCTTTGTTCTGCAATATCAAGGTTAGCTAACACTTTAATACGGGAAACAATAGGATTATGAGCTTCTATAGGGATAGCATAAAAGTGTTTCATAATTCCGTCTATTCTATAAAATACATGGGAAGCTACACTTTCAGGAGATATATGTATATCTGTAGCTCTTTCTATGATTGCATTATTAATTAACAAGTCAACAAGTTTTGGTACATTAGTAGGAGAGAAATTTGAAATCAAATTACTTATTTCTTGAGAAATTGGGTTATCTAAAAGGAAATAATAAATTTCTATATACTTAAGAATATTCTCTTTATCTGATACATATACCTTAACTTCTGTTCCTGCTCTTCTTCTTAAGATATCTATAGCATTGATATCAAAAGGGTTTGCTAATGCTACTTTTATGCTTGCTTCATCTTTTTCAAAAGGTAAAACAACAAGTTGCTTTGCTATGTTTTTATCTAGAATTCTTAATGCTTCTTCTTGTGGATGTATTTGGGTTATATCTATAAAAGGCTTCCCAGATTGATAGGATATTGCTTCAGCTATTTCTCTAGGAGATACAAACCCTAGTTCTACGAGAATTTCACCTAAAAGCCCTCTTTTTATTTTTTGTATTTCTAACGCAACTAATATTTGTTCTTCTGTTATATACCCCAGTTCCTTTAGTAATTGACCTATTGGTTTTCTTTCTGCCATTTATTTGCTCCTTTATCTTCACTTTTAGAAGATAAAATAAGTTCATTTAAAATAATTGCTTTCAGTTTTTTCCAGTTCTCTAAATTAGGATAAATCTTTTCTCCTTTTTCTGCTAGCTCCATTGCTTTATCGAAAAATATAGTATTTTTTGTAGCTTTTCCAAGAAGAATAAATGCAACGATTTCGTTATGCAATAATTTATGTGTTGGAAATTTATACCATTGATATTCTGCATGTTTTACATAATCAAAAAGAAGTTCTATATCTCTTTTTGTAAATTTCTTTTTATTTTGTAAAATCATAAGGGTAAAATCATAGTAAAATCTATTTGCAAAATCTGATAAGTACCAATTTTTTTTAGCATTTTCTACAAGTTGAGGTTTAAAAGTTTTCTTCTGATAAAATAAAGCAATAAATTCCATAAACCTTGAATAGTCTATAAAAGTTTTTAAACTCCAAATCAATACTAATCCTGAAAAAAGTAAACCTGCAATTTGAAGTGTAAAGATTTTAAAGGAAAAGTCTAAAATCTTTATCCTTTCATATGTTATAAACGAAAGGATTGTTAAAAACATAAATTTATGCAGTAACGATAAATCTAAAGGAAACTCAACAAGACTGTGGAAAGCTATAGGAATAAGTAATGGTAAGAGTATCAAACTTTGATTTTTTTCTTTTGCTAAGTCATAAATCAATTTAAAAAATCCAAAAATTAAAATCAAAAATCCGGTGAATCCAATTATTCCACCTTCAGCTAGAATTCTAAATATTTCATTATGAGGATGGTTAGAAGCAGAAACTGCATATTTCTTTAAATCTGGATTTTCTTCAAGAACTTTTTCTTGATACTTAGGATAAAGGGCTATAAAATCACCTAATCCAACTCCATATATTGGACTTTCTGAAAACATCTTAAATGCAGATTTGAACATTAGAATTCTTTGCATATTGGAACTTTCTCTTATTAAATATGTCTTAAATATATTTTCTTCTTGCTTAGCTATATACTTATTTGCAATATCAAAAACAAACCAACCTATGATAAACCCTAGGAAAATAGACAGAACATACGTTTTTGTATATACAAGGTTTTGCTTTATATATCTGGCGATAATAATTATTGCTATAAATCCTAGAACAAATCCAATTAATCCAGCTCTAGAAAATGCTATTATTAAAGTAGAAGAAATAAAAATTAAAGATAGACTTAATATATATAAATACGCTCTATTTTTTATTTTCTGGAGTAGTAAAAATCCAACTATTAGGTTAGTAGCTATAAATGAAGCATATACATTTTTTTGTTGAAATACACTGGTTATTTGTGTACCAATATGTAGAGATGAAAAATAATTAGTTAAGTTAAACAATTGCATATAAGCTATAGTGGAATGAATTATTGCAGAAATATAGAAAATTATTAAAATTTTGTTTCTTATTTGTTTGAGTTCATACTGGTGTAAAGATATCCAATATAAAAATCCTAACAAAAGGTATCCTGAGAAAAATAAAAACATAGGATAGTTTTCTATATAAGAAAAGAAAGAAGGTAAGATTGATAATAATATAAAAACCAGGTAATAAATTGAAAAATTTGGGTAAACGAATTTTTTTTCTAAGATAAACTTTATAAATGAGATAAAAATAACTAAAGTAAAAATTGAAAGTGAAATATATTCATATGGTTTTAAAATAAAAGAACCAATATTAGGGAAGTATATAAATATAGTGATATTAAATGCTAGAAAAAAAAGCAATAAAAGAAAATTATTAAATAAAAGGGGAGAAACTCCCCCTTTAATAGATATCATTTATATTTTATGGTTGTTTGTCAAAATAGTAAATAGCTCCTATTGCCGTAGAAGTCCAACTTGAATTTGCAGTTGAATTTACAGTAGCAGTAGTTACTACATTACCAGTAACACTAATAGAATTAATTTCTCTAACAACTCCTGTTCCTGCATCCGCCTCACCGTCTATAGAAGTATCTAAATTAGCTAAATAATCAGCATAAGTATTATCTCCTGTTACGGAACCACATCCACTAGCACCACAAATAGCAATTACATTGTTTGAGTTTGCATCTATACCAGCATAGATATGAAAAGTATAAGAACCTAACTGTAAACTATTAACAGGTCTTTGAGCCAAATTTTGAACACAAGTATCGTTAACAGGGTTGCTATTTATTGTACCATTGTTATCTGTGTCTCCTGGGAAATGTCCAAGTCTATCGTAACAGGTCCATAATGCAACTTCCCAAGTTCTAACCTGTGCAGTTAATTTTTTCATTCTTGCGTTATTAATAAGGTCTTGACCTTTGATAACTGCACCGAGAATTATACCAATAATTACTAGCACTATTGCTAGTTCGATAAGAGTAAAACCTTTTCTATTCATTTTATTCTACCTCCTTATATAGAATTTTCTTAATTTGGACTACTATCGAAGAAATATACTAAACTAACTAAAGTTTCAGGAGTAGGACATATATCATTCCAGTCCTGATCTCCTACTGCTCCTAGTGAGTCCACAGCCCCCACAGATTCTCTTATATATCCTCTTCTAGAATCTATTGTTTTATCTATATCTTTATCTATACTTATAGCTGCATAGCAAGGAATATTTCTAACCACTAAAACATTAAAACCATCAACTTGGGAGAAGTAGTATATATCATTAAATATATGCTTTGCAAGCTCCTTGTGATCTGTATAAGAAAGTAAACGGCTGGCTTCTAAATCGGAAAAAGGAGCATCTATATCTGGTGTATATGAGTTCAGGAATTGGTTTTGAGGTATATTATCAAAAGATGATGCTGTTGAATTTAAAAATTCGTAATCTATTTTTCCATCTTTGTCTCCATCTCCTGCAAATCTACTGTATCTATCAAAAAAAGTGTATTGATAGGCAACTAATCCTTTTATATCATTTAAAAGTCTTTTGGTTTTTGCATTTTGTATTAAATCCTGTCCCTTTAATACAGCTCCAATAATTATACCTATAATGACAAGAACTATAGCAAGTTCTACTAAAGAAAAACCTTTTATATTTTTCATCCTTTTTAACCTTTATGTTTCCTTACTCAAACATTATCGGTTAATAACTACTAAAGTTTAATATAAAATATAACGAAAATATATATAAAATCCAATAGTTTTTGGTAACCATGACAAAAATCTTATGTGGAAAATTAATTTCAGATACTATAGACGGTATAGTTTTAGAAAAGAAGAAGAATATATTTCTTTTTAAAGAAAGAAAAAGTTTATCTATTGATAACATCAAAAACTTAGATTTCAAGGTATATGCTTCTATAAATTTACCAGAATATATAATTCATAAAGTATACATTCCTCCTGTAAAAGATAAAAAATCACAGGAATTATTAGTAAAAAATAAACTTTCTACAATTGTTGAAGAGGATTTGTCTAATTATATAGTGAAAATTTTTGAAGCTGGTATAGAAAATGAAAGTTTGACGGTAAATGTTGTTTTAATAAAGAAAGATTATATACCTAATTATAGTCAAGATATACTTGAGAGGTTCGAAATATTTTCAACAGATGCCTTTGGGTTAGCTACCTTATCCACCCAGATAGAAAAGAATAAGTATGTTTTTCATTTTTATTCATGTAGTAAATATACTTTGGCTGTATTAAGCAAAGGAAGTTATATAGAATATATTAGGTATAGTCCTGTTCCAGATTATATATTTTCAGAAAAAGATATAGAAAATTTTTATTACGAGTCCTTCAATTTGACATATTTATATTTAAAACAAAACCAATCCATAAATTTGGATTTAATTGTTTTTTCAGGTGATATTGTTTCTATGGATGATGTCTTAAGACAACTTTATGAATTTTCTAATCTTCCATTTGCTTCTATAAATTATAAGTATTTTGTACAGAATATTCCCGAGGATATAGCTTTTGAACAAACTTCCTCAATTGGTTTAATAATATCGCCGGAAGAGTTTGACATAAGAAACATTGAAATAATTTATTCAAGAAGATTTAAAATCTTATCCAAGTATTTATCGTTAGTAGTAGCAATTATTAATGCTTTTATGGGAATAGTACTCATTTTAAATTTATACTCATTAAAAGAATCTATGTTTTTAAGGAATTACAAGGAAACTCTTCTTGAAAATAAAGTAAATGTTTTAAAAAAAACTATAAAGTACAACCATTCAGAACTGAATTATTTTATATCTTATGCAAAGTTATATAGTACAGTGTATGAACATACCTTCTTTGATATTATGAAAGATATAAAAGATTTATTAAAATTTTATCCATATAAAACTATTAGGTATATTAGAACAAATCAAGGACATAGCGTATCATTGGTTTCTACTGTTTCTTTTCATAGTTTACTTGATTTGGACAATTTTAATAAGAAATTAATAAATATTTTGAATAGGTTTAAAGATAAGTATAAAGTTGCAAATAAAAGCTCTATTGATGTAAATAATCTCACAATCCATATAGACATAAACATTTCAAAAGGCAGATAATTATGAAAAATTACTATAAATTTTTTGTATTTATGGTTATTGTTTTTCTTATGCTTACTACAATAAATACAATAATTGTTAAAAAAGACCAAATCACAAATCTTGAACTGCGAGATATATCAAAAACGGAAAAACAGATCTCTATTATTTACACACATTATAAACAATTAGAATCTTTTATAAATCAGGAAAAAATAACACCTATTTCTAAAGAGGATGCACATAAAAAAATGCTAATTCTTTTAGAAAAACTTAAGAGGGAATATTCGGTCAAAATTACAGAAAACTATATTTCAAAAAACCAGATATTTGCTAAGATTTCCTATGAAGACATGATAACATCTAAAGAAAGATTAAAGAAATTTTTTGAAATACTATTTAGAACTGATAATAGCATAATTGTTTCTATAGATTTTTTTAAGCTAGATGTAATTCCCGAAGGTACTCAGATAAAAAGTATTGTATCGTTATATATACCTTTTAAAGAGGAAGGTAAATAAAAATGTCGTTAGTATTTTTAGATACGAAAAGATATATATTATTAATTAGTCCAATAATTCTTATGATATTAGCATATGTATTTTCAGACAGTATTATAAAGTACATACCAGTAAAAATAGAAAAAAAAGATTATTCTAGATTTATAAGTTCTTATGAAAACCTACTAAATCTAAAAGTTCCCAAAAATAAAAAGATTTTTTATGAAGATATTTTTAACTATTTTACAATAGTAAGAGGAAAAAAAATTAAACATGTGCAAAGTAATAAGAATGAAAAAGCACCTTTGTATAAAATAGAGTTTATTTATATAAGAAAAAATTCAAAATATGTAATTATAAATGGAAGAATATATAGAGAAGGAGATAAAATTTCCGATAAAGAATACATAGCTAAGATTAAAGAAGATGGTATTTTACTAAATGGATACTGGGGATTAAGATGGATAAAATTTTAATGTTAATATTGATAATAACATTATATAGTGGTTTTTTTTCTTGTGGAGAAAAAAAGGTTAGTAGCAAAAAGATAAATTTAAAGAATAGTAATATTTCATCAAGTTATAAAAATATTAATTCAAGACCTATACAATCAAAGAATAATAAGTTTATATCTAATACTAATAAGAAAATCGTCATAAAACCACCTCCTTTATTTATAGAAAATACATTTGAAAAGATAGATCCTTTAAGTGATAAGTATATTTCTTTATCCGCTAGGAATAGTTCTCTAAGAGATGTTTTATATATAGTGTCAAAAGATTTAGGTCTAAATCTAGTAGTTTCACCAGAAGTAGATCTAAACCAGAAATTGACTGCAAATTTCAACCAAACTTCAGCAAGAGAGGTTTTAAAAACTATTGAAGACTTAACAGGGATATATTTTGAAGTTAGAGATAATATTCTCTATGTCAAAGAACTTCAAACAAAAATATTTAAATTACCATATGTCCACGCTATAACTGAATTCAATGCAAATTTAGGAGGTGATGTTCTAGGTTCCGTTTCCGCAGGAGCAATAGGAGGTGGAGTAACTGGAGCAGCAGCTGCAGTAGGTGGATTTGGTGGTGGATTCGGTGGGACAGGAAACCTGACTGGTAATTTTCAACTTAACTTTCAAAATAACCCTGAAACAAACGATTTTTATAGACAGCTAGAAGAAAATATACAACAACTTCTATCGGAGAAAGGTAAATACACAATAAATAAATTTACAGGAACAATAACAGTTACAGATAGGAGAAAAAATGTAGAACAAATAGCAAAGTTTATAGCGAAGTTAAAGAAAGAGTTAAAAAAACAGGTGTTAATAGAAGCTAAAATAGTAGAAGTAAATCTTTCTGATGAATTTCAATTTGGTGTAGATTGGAGACTTGTATTTAATAATGTCGCAGGAGGGCAAATAGTAGCATCACAATCTTTAGCTTTATCTGGAGGATATGGACAAATCTTAGTTACAGGAGCTGACTTTGCTTCAGTATTAAATGCTTTATCTCAATACTCAAAACTAGAAACATTATCAAATCCAAGGATTAGAGTGTTAAATGGACAAAGTGCTTTAATTTCAACAGGTGTTGTTACTCCATTTTGGGAAAGACAAGTACAAACTGTGACTGGAACGGCAACAACTCAAAGTGTAAGTTATATTAGGTCAAGTGTTTTAGACGGTATATTACTTGGAGTTTCTCCATACATAGAAGATGATGGAAGTATAACACTTAATATCGTTCCTGTTTCTACAAATATAAGAGGAACAAAACAGCTAATAGTTGGTTCTCAAGTTCAGGCAGAGGCACCTGTGTTAGAAATAAAAGAGGCAGGTACAACTATAAGGGTAAAAGACGGTTCTTTAGTAATAATAGGTGGACTTATAACTAGAGGAACTGTGGAAAATAGAAATGAAATTCCTGGTCTTTCAAAAATTCCTTTACTTGGAAATTTATTTAAAAGTGTCAAGAAAAGTCAAGTTAGAAAAGAACTTATAATATTTTTAAAACCTAAGATAATACAGGATGATTGGGAATGAGTCTTATAATAGATACCTTAAAAAAGTTAAAAAAAGATAATGGGAACCTTTCAAAACAAGTATTACCACCAGGTATAACAAGTGATAAGGAAAATAAAAATTTTAGATTAATTTATATACTCACAGGACTAAGTATAGTATTAGGTATTGGAGCTTTAGGTTTTTTCTATTATTATTTAAAATATTTAAATATTCCTCCACAAAAAACATATATACCTCATATATCTAAAGCAGAGCAAAAGCTTAAAGAAAAGGTTGAAAATTTAGACATTGCAAAAGCATTAGAAAAAACAAAAGAGGAAAACAAGAAACAGCCTACTACTAATGGATCTTTAAAGAATTCACAGAGCCACAATGTTTTAACTCAAAAAGAAAGTAAAATTACTAACAATTATAAATCTTCTTCTGTTATTCCAACGCCACCTCCAATAGAGAATAAAGAGAAAAAAAATAAAGAAAAAAACAAAAATAAGCTTACGCTTTATGAAATAAATTCCCTTATATATAAAGCTAATAAATATATATCATCTGGAGAATATGAAAAAGCGTTGAGAATCTATCAAAAACTGTATGAAGTAAAACCTTCTAAAGAGATTTTAAATAATTTGTTGATTTTGTACATAAAAACTGGTAACGAAAAAGAAATTTTAAAATATCTAGATAAACTAAAAGGGAAAATTTTAATGAATCTTACTATAGAATTAATAAAACAAAAAAAGTTAGATTTTGCTTTGGAAGTTCTTAATAAACTAAAGGTAAAAGATAGTTATTTCTATTTATCAAAAGGCATACTATTAGAGAGCCAAGGATATTTAAAACAAGCAATAACTAATTATGAACTGGCTCATAAATTAGGTGAAACTTACATTGCAGATTATTATTATGCAAGAGCATTAGAATTAGAAGGTAGATATAAAGAGGCTTTAAGAAAATATAAAAATATATATAATATAATTGACAATAAAAAGTTAAAACATATAATAAGAAAAAGAATTGAGTTTTTAGAAAGGATTATGAGATGAAAGCTTTAAATAAAAAGTACGGTTTTACATTAATAGAACTTTCTTTGGTATTGGTAATTATAGGTATTCTTTTAGCTATAGGTTTAGTGGCCTTTAAAGTTTTAATACAACAAGCTAAATTTAAGCAAACAAAGGATACTGTTAATACAGCCTGTGAAGCAGTAAAAGGATATGCTGAAAGAAATTATAGATTACCTAGTACTTCAGAATTCACAACTTTAGGAATACCAACAAAAGATGCATATAACCAAAATCTAATCTATAGTCCTGCTACTGCTTTAGCTTCAGATAATATATGTACTACTACTTCTACAGCTTTACTAAATGTAGATATATATGATGACTGTTCTGGATCACCAACAACAAAAAATGATGTAGCATTTGTAGTTTATAGTATTGGAGAAAATAGATTAGATCAAACTGCTAGTGGTTCTACATTTACAATATATCCTGGAAATTGTAATGTAAATGGAAAAGTTTATGATGATATTGCCTGTTTTTACGACATTAATGCACTAAGATCTGAAGTATGTCCACCTCCTTTAACAATAGATACTTCAGATTTACCGACAACAGCCTTTGAAGATACATACTACGAAGGGACAGTAAAAGGAGATGGTGGATTTCCACCTTATGTGGTTTCAACATCACCAGCTACGCTTCCTTGTGGGTTACAGCTAAGTGGTAATAAAATCTATGGAACTGTAAATTGTGAAAATTTAGCAAACGGAACTTTATCAACTTGCTCCTCTACAGCTAGTTTTACAATTACTTTATCAGATACTCCAACTGTACCGCCTTCTAGCTCTGTTTCTACAAACTTTACTTTAACCATAAAACCTCAAACCCCTAAAGTTGTAGAAACTTCTCTCCCTCAAGCACAGGAAGGTGTACCTTATAGTGTATCACTGAATGCTATAGGTGGAGATGGAAACTATACATGGACTATATCTGGCAGTTTACCTACAGGTTTATCTGCTTCTGGGAATACTATATCTGGAACACCATCAACAGGGACAGCAGGGACTTATACTATAACTGCAACCGTAGAAAGTTGTAGTGAGTCAAGCTCTACAGTTTTGTCACTGGTGGTTAATCCTCAATTATCTAGTGGAGGAGGTAGTGGAGGTACATGTTCTAGTTATAATGTTAGGATCTTAGAATCCTCCTGGAGTGGCAGTGATTATATTCGAGGTATTTTTGTAAACGGTAGTTGTACAAGTTCTTACCAAAGTAGAAAGGACTCTAATTTTACAGGGGTTACCAATACGACAGTATATTTATATACATCTGGAACCTGTTCTGGTACACCAGCTGAAACTTATGATTTAACAACGATAGATACAGATAATGATTGTAATGTATATATTTCTTGTAGTGGAGATAATGACACATGTAAAATTTATAATAATCCAACAGTGTATTGTCCAGTGGCAAGTTTCGGACTAACAGGTACAGCAGCAGCGTTTAGATATGGATCAACATCTGGATTTTGTACTTATTTTGCTACTTTTACTGTTCCTATAGGAATATATGTGTATACAACTTGGTATTGTGCAATTTGGTCTCTACAGTGTAAGTATTATTTTTCACAAGAATTTCAGATATCTGAGAATTCAAGTTTAGATTGCAGAGTGTGGATTGATCAAAATTGTAGTATATATGACTAAAATACTAATTCAGTATATTTACTGATATTTTATTTGCTGTTAAAAAAGCATCTTCATCGTTTAAAATATTTTTCAAAATGTTTTGTTCCTTTTGACCTTTTTCTTTATCCTCATACAATCTAGCTACTGCATATAATTTTCCATTTTTTAGTTTTAATATGTACATTTTTTTGCCTGAAAGTTCTTCATATTTTTTTTTGATTTTTATAGCTTCTCCTAAAGAAGGGGTTGTTGCAAAATATAATACATAATATTTTTTGTTTAGATTTTTAGTAGTTTCTTTTTTGTTTTGAGTAATATCTTTTTGACTATTATTCTCTTTATTCTTAGAGAAGTTAGTAATATAAAAATATACTCCAATAAATAAGATAATTATAATTGCAAGAAAGATTAATAATTTGATAAAATTTTTCATTTTTGAATTTTTTTTATTACTTTCCAGATTTTTTAAGCTTTCTTTAGCTTTTTTGATATGCTTTGTATCAATAATATATTCTCTATTAACAAATGCTGCCATTAAGGCTCGTTCCATAATTTGATTTATCAATCTAGGAATTCCTTTTGATAATTTATATACTTCATTGATAGCTTTTTTAGTTATTCTTACAGAACTTCCACCTGCTTTTGATAGTCTATAATTAATATAGCTTTCTGTTTCATCTTTAGATAAATTACTTAATTTAACGAAAACTGTGATTCTTTGTTTTAATTGCCTTAGCTTTGGAGAGTTTAATTTTTCCTCTAGTTCAGGTTGTCCTATTAATATTATTTGTAATAATTTTTCTTTTTCTGTTTCTAAATTGGATAAAATTCTAAGCTCTTCAAGTGTTTCTATAGGTAAATTTTGAGCTTCATCTACTATTATGAATAATTTTTTACCTTCCTTTTTCTTATTAATTAAGAAATCTTTTAAGATTGAAAATAGTTTATTTTTAGTAGTGTTTTCTTCTTTTGGAATTTGTACACCAAAATCCTCCAGAATTGCATACAGAAGTTCTTCTGGTGATAAGTTTGGAAATAGTATGTATGCATATTCCATATTATCTGGTATTTGAGATAAAAACTTTCTTATCGTTATAGTTTTTCCTGTTCCTGGCTCCCCTACAATTACAACAAATCCTTCTTCTGAATGGTATATATACTCTAAAGCCATTAGTGCTTCTTGGTGATATTTAGAATTAAAATAAAAATCTATATCAGGTGTTATTTTAAATGGGTCTTCTTCAAAGCCAAAGAACTCAAGAAAATTGTTTGACATTAATTAACCTCAAATAGTAAAGTTTCCTTTTCTAAAATATACATCTTTAAAAATCTTTGTTTTTTTCAAAGTTTTTAGAATTTCTTCTACCTTTTTTGAATTATTAACAAATATTATAACTTTGTTAAGATTTCCTTTTGTTCTTTTTATGATAGGCTTCTCCCCAGTTAACTTATAAGCTAGTTCTGATATTTTCTTTGCAGATTTTTCTGAGCGAAATACTCCTAAAAATATTGCGTATTTGTATACTTTTTTTGGCTTTTTTATTTCTTGTTTATTTATTTTCTTTTGTTGTCTTTTATTATTTTCTT
>WFXI01000190.1 GCA_015490675.1 Hydrogenothermaceae bacterium | reverse complement strand
TATGGATATCCGGGTAGTTAACCTCTACAAAGTTTACAATACTCTGGATACTTTTCTCAACCTGATGTTGTTCCTGTGCAACCGTAACAACGGCAATCTGTGCAGTCTGCCAGGTATCTTGTCCACCTATCTCTGCAACCGATACGTTGAATTTTGATCTAAGTTTTTCCTTAAAAGATTTTACAACCATCCTTTTGCTTTTTAATGAGTTTGCGTAGGGGATGTGTAGATCAAATACAACACTTCCTATAAACATCTTCCTCGACCAGGATAAAAAATTTTTGAAATATTTTATATCATTCGACGGAATTGGCAAACAAATGAGTTTTAATATTTTATCTATAGTTTATCTACAATTATGTATCGGTTCAGTACATGGTGAACACCTACCAGTAAAAATTTTAACACTTTCCATAAGCTAACTCAGCAGGAGTTCTTAACCCTAATCCATAATGTGGTCTTATAAAGTTGTAAATTCTAAGGTATCTTCTTAGTTTCCTGTTTAACTCATCTATTGTATACTCTGTCCCTTCTATTAACCATAACTCCTCCTCTATGTTCCTTATTAACCTCTCCATATTTGAATTTGTCTTTGGACTTTTTGGATAACTAAAATAATGCTGTATCCCTTCTTCTTTGAGATATCTGTCAAACTCCCCTAAAAACTCACTCCCGTTGTCTGTCTGTATCTTTTTTATCTCAAATCCAAAGTATTCTCTTACCTCTTTTAGAAACTCTTTTGCTCTCCTTGAACTCTTTGTTGTGTATACCTTCGCATATGATAGTCTGATATACTTATCTATAGCTGTGAATTGGTAGTACGTTGCCCCTTTCTGGGGCAGGTGCTTCACATCTATTTGAACTACTTCCCCAGGAAAGGTCGCTTTTAGGCCTCTCCTGATCCTTTTTTTGTTTAGATTCTTCTTTCTTTTCCTCTCTTTTCTCTGGACTTTTATCTTTTCTATTAGTCTTGTTTGTTTCAAAACTCTGTATACTGTTGATGGTGATACTTTTATCCCTTCCTCTATTTCTAAATACCTTGCTATCTTCTCTTTACTCTATGTTGGATGTTTTTTCCTTACTTTTATTATTACCTGCTTATATTTATTCCTTACTGTTGGTTTCCTTTTGTTCCTTGGTGTCTTTGGTCTATCATATAGTCCTTCTATCCCTTCTTTTTTGTATCTTTTGTACCATTTGTAAAATGTTGTCCTTGATATCCCATAGTATCTGCATGTTTTGGATATGTTTTTCGTCTTTTGGTAATGCTCTATCCATTTTAGTCTTACTTTTACTTCTCTTGGTAGTTTTATAGCTTTTATCCTACTCGAGATTTTCTTTGGAAATAACGAAAATATATATGTGCTTGTTCCAACTATTCCTTTCATGACACCTACCTCCTTTTTTTCGGTAGGTGTCCACCTTCTTTCTGAACTTATACACAATTATATAGACTTATGAACTACCTGCTTAATATTAGGTTTTTTGTTTGAATAGAATGGGATTTGTTATATATTTATTAGCTAAATAATTGATAAAAACATAATGAAAATAGGTAACAATTTGATAGAAATTAATTTTGAAGCAATAGAAAAAAAATTAAAACAATCAGTAAATAAGAAGTGGATTCCACTTTTTGAAGAAATAATTGCTATATTTTATTTAGCGGGAATAATAACTATCTCAACAATTATAAACTTTAATAGTTCATTAAATGTGGAAAATAAATTGGAAATAAATACTATTACAGCTATTATTATATTAATAGCTGGTTTAATTGTATTTGAGAAGAGAAAATATTTTCCTCAAGAATATGAACTGTTAAAAAAGCTGAGACTATATTTTGTCTTTTATTATTTTTGTTTAAACAAAACATATTCTATTATAGAGATTAAAAAGAACATAACTGCGCTTAATAGTTTTATTTATAAAATTAGATTTAGATACTTTTTTATTGATAAATATCGGTTGTATTTTACTTCTGGGTTCTCTCTCCTTTTTATATTGTTGGATGTTAACACAAACATGATAATTTTTAAAAAATTTGTACGATATTTTTATTCTATACAAGTTACTTTACCAGTTAAAATTTATTTTTATATTTACACAATAACTTTAATAATTATAATTTACAGCACGTACTTTATTTTTCATAATAGTTTCTTTATAAAGAAGATTGCTTTTATTTTCATAGAGTTATTAGAATTAATAGGGAAATTAATAATCCTTATTCTCATATTAGTACTGATATTATTCCTTATATGGAATTTAAGTCAAAACATTTGTGGATTTATATTTTTAACTTTAACTACCTTTTTTTTGATAGCAATAGTACAAACATACTGTAATAAAATTGAAAATAAAATCAAAGAAAGTGTATCTATTTTAAACAAATAGATGGAAGAAATTGTATATCTGAAACATTTTCTTGCTCATCAGTATTTTGAGTAGATGGTAGTAATTTAATAATATCTTCCAAAATTTCCTTTAATATATGTTTATTTTTGTATTCTATCTCTATATCTCTAATACCATATAAATAATTAATATTAGCTTTTTTTAGGGATAATAAAAAACCTCCTATGTTAGTTTTGGGATTAAAAATTTTATTAATTTCTTTTAATATAGAAGGACTATGCCCACTAGATAATCTTAACTGTAGTTTAGGCTTATTTATTTCTATATTTTGCACTAATTTATTTCCAATAAATATAT
>WFXI01000189.1 GCA_015490675.1 Hydrogenothermaceae bacterium | reverse complement strand
TTTTAGCAGTTTCTTTTAATATAATACCTGCGATAAGTGCAGTCAAAGATGCAAACATTAAATAAAAAGCAGGTGATGCTAGATTACCTGTTTCTTGAATTAGTTTAGTTGCTATAAGTGGTGAAGTTCCACCAAATATAGCAAATGGTAAATTATATCCTATAGAGTAACCAGAATTTCTCACTTTAGTTGGGAAAATTTCTACAAGTGTTGTTGGTAAAACAGCCATAAAACCTGCAGTTATTATTGCAAAAGCTACCTGACCTATTAATGCATTTTCAAAACTTCCAGAAGAAATAAATTTAAATAATGGATAAGCTAAAACTGTAGTAAAAAATGTAGAAAATAAAATTATAGGTCTTCTACCAACCTTGTCTGATAACCATCCCATAACAGGTATTAAAAGAGCTAAAATTATCATACTTGTAGTGTTGATTGTTAAGGCTACAGATTTAGGAAACTTAACAAAAACTGCTAAATGGCTTGCAATATAAACAAAAATAGTATAAAAACCTACTGCCTGAAATGTACTTAAAGCAAAGGCTTGAGCTAATTTTTTAGGATAATTCTTTAGAAGTTCCCTTAAAGGTGATGAACTTTTTAATTCTTCATATTCAAGCTCTAAAAATTTTGGAGTTTCATCAATATTTTTTCTAACATAGTATCCAACAAGTCCTAATATTATTCCTGTAAAAAATAAAATTCTCCATCCCCAAGCATACAGGTCATCTTCAGGTAATACTTTTGTAATAAAAGCACCAGAAGCAGAACCAAGTAATATTCCAACAACTGCACCAAGAATTCCAACGCTACCATAAAGGCCTCTTTTATCTTTTGGGGCGTGTTCAACTAAAAATGAAACGGATGTTGTATATTCACCACCAACAGATAGTCCTTGAAGTAGTTTTAATAAAACAAGTAATGTAGGAGCTAAAATTCCAACTGCTTCATAAGTAGGAAGTAGTCCTATTGCTGTTGTTGATACAGCCATTAAAACTATTGATATAGTTAAAGCTCTTTTTCTTCCGAACTTATCACCTATATAACCAAAA
The DNA here is from genome assembly GCA_015490675.1 of Hydrogenothermaceae bacterium. Classification (GTDB taxonomy): domain Bacteria; phylum Aquificota; class Aquificia; order Aquificales; family Hydrogenothermaceae; genus Hydrogenothermus. The sequence goes on along the minus strand of WFXI01000189.1, from coordinate 5,916 downwards.
ACCAATGCACCAACAGGTCTCATCACAAAACCAACTGCAAAAACAGCAAAAGATTTTAAAAGTTCTACAGTTTCATCTCCAGAAGGGAAAAATAACTTTCCAATGATTGCTGCTAAAAATCCATAAACAACAAAGTCATACCACTCTAAAACATTTCCAATCATTCCAGCAAAGAGAGTTTTTTTGTGTGTGTGCATTGTTTACCCTCTACTTAAAGTCTTCTTCGGAAAGACCTAAATTCCTTAGTATTAAATCTGGAACTAGCTCTTCATCTTCAAAGTTTTCTAAAACTTCTGTGTATATCTTAACAGTTATCTGGTCTGGATATGTTTGTAAATACTCTTTAAGCATTTTCACAGTTATAAATTTATTTTCTTTAGCTAAGTCTGACATATCTTTTTCTCCATAGTATTTATAATTTCTTCAATTACAGGTATATAACTTTTTAAATCTTTGAAAATTTTTTCTGCAATTTCTTCTTGGTATGTATGAGAAGTTAAATTTCTATCATCAATCATTTCTAAAAGAGTTTTTGTTTTTTCTTCTGATATGTAACCATTGGCAAAAAATTCTCTAATACATCCTTTAGGAGATTTACAATCTATGCCTTCAATTTGTTTTAGAAATTCTTTTATAGTTTTCCATAAAATCTCTACAGTAAATTCAAACCTTTGAATAGTTGCATCTCTAAAAAATATATAAAGTTCCTCATTTTCTAAAGCTTTTTTGTAGCCTTCTTTTAATCTTTCAAAAGCTTTGGTTAAATCATTAAAACGTTTATCTAAAGCCATCTAATTCCTGTTTTTATTATTTCTTCTTTAAAATCCTTTGAAATATTTTTCATATTAACTAAATCAACTTTTTGGGGTAGGTTGCTTTCTTCTATAATTTCTCTTAAATAGCTAAAGTCTATATTTTCACCTTCTATAGCTATGTCAATATCTGATGTAATAGATGAATTGCCTTTTGCCCTTGAGCCAAAAAGATATATTTTTGCATCTTTATCTTTGCAATATGAAATTAGAAAATCTTTTAGTTCTTCTATGGAAGAAATTTTTTTATCTTTTAACATTCCTTAAGCCTTTTATCATCTGGTCTTTCATTACTTTATACCTGATATCTCTTTTAGCAAGCTTTTCAAACTCTTCTTTTATATATTTTTCTGCTTCATCTGTTGCCATTTTATAACCTAGAACATAAGCAGTTAGGGCTAAAATTGCGAAACCTGTCATTTCAACAATCTTTGATAAAATTTGATTAGGAATAAATAAAGCACCAATTGCTAAAATTATTCCTACTGCAAGTAAAATTTTCCAGTATTTTAAAATAGTGGTAGCGAGCATTTTTTCTCCTAGAGGTTTTTTATTTAACCAAAATATTTTATCAAAATAGTAAAGTTGTTATAATTCTAAAGCTTGAAAACCTAATAAGAGGTATATATGAAAGCTTACTCATTACAACTGAACTTAGAACTTGGAAATATTGATAAAAACCTAGAAAAAGTTCTTTCTTATCTAGATTATGTTGAAAAAAACTCTCTTGTTTTGCTTCCAGAAATGTTTACCTGTGGATTTGATAATGAGAATTTAGAGAAACATTCTAAAGAAACTCCAAAAGTTTATAAACTATTGAAGAAACTTTCTAGAGAAAAAAGTTTAGTTATCAGTGGAACTGTTCCAGAAAAAAATAGATATGGAATATATAACAGAGCTTTTGTTATAGACAATGGAGAAATAACCTTTAAAAGAGCAAAAGCAAAACTTTTTACGCCAACAGGAGAAGATAAATACTTTAAAGCAGGTAAAAATAACTTTGAAATAGCTGAAACTACAGCTGGAAACTTAGGAATAATGATTTGTTTTGAGCTTAGATATCCAAATATTTCATATACCTATAGGAAAAAAGGAGTTGAAATTCTTCTTGTCCCAGCCCAATGGGGACTTTCTAGGAAAGAACATTTAGAAACTTTATCAAAAGCTAGAGCAATAGAAACACAATCTTTTCTAATTTTAAGTGATACAACAGGAAAAATTGGGAAAGTTAGCTATGCTGGAAGCTCTGCAATATACTCACCGTGGGGAGAAAAATTAGCATATTTAGACAATGAAGAGGGTATTATTGAAGCAGATATAAACCTTAACGAAGTTTACAGAGTCAGAAAAAAAATAAAGATGGAATACTAATAGGTTGGATGTTTAATTATCCAGAAAGCAATTAATGCGACAAAACTTGCTAAAACAGTTAAATAAGAAAATTTTTTACCTTTGTAATGATTAATTATTCTAAGATGAAGAAGTAAACCATATATTACCCATAAAACAGAAAGAGCTATTTGCTTTATATCCCATATCCAGTGCTTTCCAAGATAAACACTAGACCAAACAGAGGAAGCAATTAATGCTAAGCTCAAAAAGATAAATGCCAAAGCATTAGATTTATACTCAATATCCTGTAAAGTTGCTAAAGATGAAGAAAATTTAGAAACAAAAAAGGAATTTAGTTTTTTTCTTTTTAAATCCCTTTCTGTAAGAATATAAATAATTGCCACTACTGTAGAAGCTAATATAAAAGCGTAGGCAATTATAGAGAAAAGTATATGTAAGATAAACCAAATATTATTTGTAGCAGTTTCTAATTTTTCTGTATTAGGTAGGACTAAAGCAACTAAAAATACATTTATTGGAGCAAATATTGAGCCAAAGTCTTTAAGCTGTTTTTTATACTTCAAAGAAAAACCATAAAAAATTCCCCCAATAACAAGTGCAAGCAATAGTGGAAGATTTTCTTCTGAAGCTAATGCAAATGACTTAATTTTATAATCAGAATAGCCTATATATATAATTTGAAGTAAAAATGCTAATCCAAAAAACGAAAATCCTATTTTTAGACCTTTTTGCTGTTTCGTAAATATATAAACCCAAAATCCTATAGATGAAACAAAATAAGAAAGAAGTATTAATATAAGTAATATTTTTATGTCCATTTTTTATTATTTTCCTCAAGTTAGCTTAAAAAGCCTGTGTGCTATAATTTTAAAAGTTAAATATAAAATTAGCAAGGAGATAATAAACATTGATAGATAAAGATTTTACCCCTGAGGAAAAGAAAGCAACACTTGGTTTAGCAGGTGTATTTTCCCTTAGAATGCTTGGATTATTTCTAGTTTTACCTGTTTTATCTATTTATGCTTCAAAATTTCCAGAAGCTACTTCATTTTTAGTAGGTCTAGCTATTGGAGCATATGGTTTGACACAAGCATTTTTCCAGATACCGTATGGTTTATTAAGTGATAAATATGGAAGAATTCCTATTTTACTATTTTCAACTATAGTATTTATTTTAGGATCATTTCTAGCTGCATATGCTTCTTATGAACAAAATATACACCTGCTTATAGTTGGTAGATTTTTACAAGGTATGGGAGCAGTTTCTTCTGTAGTTATTGCGTTAATTGCAGACCTTACAAGAGAAGAAATTAGAACAAGGGCAATGGCTACAATTGGAGCTTCTATTGGAATGGCTTTTGCGTTTGGAATGGTTTTAGGCCCGTGGATAGCTTCTCATTTTGGACTTGGTGGAGTATTTGTATTTACAGGGATTTTAGCGTTGATATCTGTTCCTTATATCCTCTGGGGAATTCCTAGACCTAAACAGATAATTCACCACGAAGATGCTGAGTTTACAAGTTCGTATTTAGGTACTGTTTTAAGAGATAAAAATCTTTTAAAAATGGATTTTGGAATGTTTACACTTCATATGGGATTAACTGCAATGTTTACAGTTTCTCCAATAATTTTGTCTAAATTTATAGATGTTTCTAACATTTGGAAAATTTACCTTGTTATGTTTTTAGTAGGATTAACTATAATGGTTCCTTCTACAATAATTGCAGAAAAGAAAGGTTTAATAAAAGAAGTAAAAGTTATAGCAATAATAATATTGCTTCTTTCTTTTGGACTTTTCGCGGAGTTTGAAAATTCATTTGTATTGTCAGTATTGGCTGTAATTATATACTTTTCAGGATTTATGATGCTTGAACCTATTATGCCTTCTTTAATGAGTAAATATGCACCAAAACATTTAAAAGGGACCGCTTCAGGGGTATTTAATACTGCACAGTTTTTAGGAGCTTTCGTTGGTGGTGCAGTAGCAGGATTTTTAATGGGAATTAGCGAGAAATTAGTATTTCTATTCCTTGGAGTTATAACAGTTTTATGGCTGTTACTTGTTTTAACCCTTGATATACCAAAGAAAAAAGCTTAATTTTAAACTTACAAGCTTAAGTATTGGATAACCTAAAATGTTTTATATTGAAAATGTAAAGCCAGTTTATCCTATAAGCGAAAGAGAAAGGAGAATTAAACTTTTAAAACGATTAAAGAAGGCTAAGATAAAAAAAGAAAAAGAAGGGGTTAAAATAAAAACCCCTACTGTTAAGCATATAGATATATTAGTATAATCTGAAATGTCTTTGTAAGAATTTTTTCCAGGTTTCAGGTAATTTATCTATTTCTTCCTGAGCAATTTTTCTAACCTGTTCTTCAATACCTTTTATGTCTTTGGAAGTTCTTAATTTTACATCACAAACTTGAGGTTCTGTGATTGGTTTTCCAATCTGGCTAACAAGATAAACATAAGCTTCTTCTACTTCTTCAATTTCCTTTACGATTCTTTCTGCCATATCCATAGCAGCTGTGTTATAAATTTTTCCAATGTGAGAAACTGGATTTTTACCAGCTGCAGCTTCTAAACTCATAGGTCTGTATGGAGTAATTAAACCATTAACCCTGTTACCTCTTCCTATTTCTCCATCGTCTCCTGCTTCTGCAGAAGTTCCAGTTACAGTTATATATACAGACCCATTTTCTTCATCATCAGCGGTATTTAAAAATACATCCACATGCTTATTTGTTAATTTTTGAGCCAGTGAATAAGCATAGTTTTGAACAATTTCTTTTTTCTCTATGTAATCCTTTAAATCTTTCACATATTTATCAACAAAAGCCATAGCTATAGTAATTCTTATATTATCTCCGTTTCTAACACCCATTATTTTTATATCTTCACCAACATATGGATGGTCTTTTTTGAAATCTTTATTGTTTAAAGCTCTTTCAAGTTCATAAACTATTGTTTCTACATCATCAAAAGGAGCATAGCCAGTTCCAAATGATGTATCGTTAGCAAGAGGAATTTCACCTTTTAATTGAAATCTTTCAAAAAGTTCTACAAGGTCTTTACTTCCTGGTTTTATTTTAGGATATATAATCACATGGTTTGCTATATCTAAATTTGGTATATTTTCCTGTATCCATTTATGAGCTGTTTCTATTGCCAGTTCTTCAACAGGAAGCCTTTTACCATTTAATTCATTAATAGCTCTACCAGTTAGATATATTTCTATTGGAGAAATAATTTTCCCGCCACCAAACTGAGGGTCTGCAATTCCACCAATCAGCAAAGCTTTATCAACATTATGGTGCATTATTGCACCACATTCTTTTATATAAAGCTCAGATAAAGCTATAGAAAGTTCTTCTCCTAAAGCATCACAAATTGTATCTGGATGACCAGTTCCTTTTCTTTCTACAATTTCAACAGGTTGTTCACTAACTTTTGGAAAATCTAAAGTTCCAATAGCAATGTTTGCCAATCTATTACCTCCAAACGGAAATTTTAATTAAATAATTAGAATAATATATTTCTTACTTATTTACAACATAAACTTTTTTATGTAAATTTCGATTTTCAATATATAATAAAATACTATGCTGAAAAAGTTAATTTTTGCTATCTTACTAATAGGCTTTATTTTTAATATTTCACATGATTTTGTATTCTACAAAATAGACCCATGTATGAAAACTGTAGAAAGTTTAACTATAGAAGAACCTGATAGTCCTTCTATAGACCCTT
>WFXI01000188.1 GCA_015490675.1 Hydrogenothermaceae bacterium | reverse complement strand
GTTTCTTTTGTATTTGTCTTATCAAAAATTTTTAGCAGTTCATCTCTAACTCTTTCGATAGGACTATTTTTAATTAATTCTTTATTTTCTTTTATCCAGTTTTCAAATTCTTTGTCTAACTTAAATCCAAGCTCTTGAGAAAACCTAAAACCTCTTAAAATTCTAACAGGGTCTTTTTCTATATTTTGTATTGATACAGGTCTTATAATTCCTTCATTTAAATCTTCAAGACCATTTGAAGGGTCAAAAAGTATTGTTTGAGATGCTCCCATTCCAATTGCATCATCAAATAAAATTGCCATTGCATTAATTGTAAAGTCTCTTGTTAATAAATTTTCATTTAGCTTATCTACAATTTTTAGTTCTTTTTCTTGAAAATCTAAATCAGAATTTAAAATATCAGATATATCCATATATGAAAAATCAAATCTGTATCTAGTATTTCCTTCTGTAAAAACAATAGAGGCTACTGTTGTTTCTTTTTCAAATTTAAAAATATCGCCTTTACCAATAATAATTTGAAGGTTTTTTACTATTTCCCACGGGTCAGTAGTTACTAAAATATCAACATCTACTTTATTACCTATATCCCTATTAAGAAGCCTATCCCTAACCCATCCCCCAACAATAAAAGCTACAGTTTCCCTTTTTAATGCAGAAGCTACTTTATCAAAATAAGAATTGTAAAAAAGAAGACCGTGAACATACTTTGTATCTATATTAAATTCTTCCCTTTGTTCTTTAGGTGTGTTTTGCCTATTTAATATCTTTTCTAAAAGCTTTTCTATCCCAAACATTTATGTTCCGTGCTCCCAGCTAGATAGATATTCTTTTTGTTCTTCTGTTAACTGGTCAATTTTTATTCCCATAGCATTTAATTTTAATCTTGCTACTTCAAAGTCAAGTTCATCAGGAACTTTATAAACTTTTGGTTCTAACTTTCCTTTGTTTTTAACAAGGTATTCTGCAGATAAAGCCTGATTTGCGAAAGACATATCCATAACCTGAGCAGGGTGTCCTTCTGCAGCAGCAAGATTTACAAGTCTTCCTTCTGCAAGGATATATATTTTTCTTCCATCTTGTAGTGTGTATTCATCTACAAATTCTCTAATTTTTCTTTTTGAGACAGCCATTTCTTCAAGAGCTTTTATATTTATCTCAACATCAAAATGTCCAGAGTTTGAAACTATACATCCGTCTTTCATATTTTCAAAATGGTGCTTATCAACAACATTAATATTCCCTGTTACGGTAACAATAAAATCTGCTTCCTTTACCGCGTCAACCATTGGCATAACCCTAAATCCATCCATCCTTGCTTCTAGAGCTTTTAGTGGGTCTACTTCTGTGATAATTACATCGGCACCCATTCCTTTAGCTCTCATTGCAACACCTTTACCACACCATCCATAACCAGCAACTACAAAAGTAGACCCTGCAAGTAGTCTATTTGTAGCTCTTAAAATTCCATCTATAGTTGACTGTCCTGTTCCATATCTGTTATCAAATAAGTGCTTAGTGTAAGCATCATTAACAGCAATAACTGGGAATTTCAAAACTCCATCTTTTTCCATAGCTTTAAATCTAATTACGCCAGTTGTAGTTTCTTCTGTTCCTCCAATGATGTTATCTATTAGCTCCTGCCTTTCCTGATGCAAGGTAGAAATTAAATCACCACCATCATCCATTGTAATATTAGGCTTTTTGTCTAAAACGGCATATAGGTGTTTATAGTATGTGTCTCTATCTTCCCCGTGTATTGCAAAAACAGGAATATCAAATTCTTTAACAAGAGCAGCAGCAACATCATCTTGTGTGGATAGAGGATTTGAAGCTGTTAAATAAACATCTGCTCCACCAGCTTTTAAAGTAATCATTAAGTTTGCAGTTTCTGTTGTTACATGAAGACATGCACTAATTGTTAATCCTTTTAAAGGTTTTTCTTTTTCAAATCTTTCTCTAATTTGTCTTAAAACAGGCATATCTTTTTCTGCCCACTCAATTCTAAGCTTTCCTTTTTCTGCTAAAGATAAATCTTTTACATCAAACTCCATTGTTTTCTCCGCTATACTTGAAATTATTAAAAAAAATTCTAACATTTTATAGTTAGACAAATCAAAAAAGAGGTGATGGATGCTCGTAGAAAACTATCCAGAAAATTTTAAAGCAGGTTTTGTTGCACTTGTTGGAAGACCAAATGTAGGAAAATCTACACTTTTAAATAATATCCTTGGAACTAAACTTTCAATAACAAGTCCAAAACCACAAACAACAAGAATGAGAATTTTAGGAGTTAAACACGATAAAGATGCCCAAATAATATTTTTAGATACTCCAGGGGTTCAAAAAGGAAAAGATATTTTAACTAAAACTGTTGTTGAAAGTGCAGTATCTTCTATGGAAGAAGCAGATTTAATTGCGATGGTGATTGACGCAACTACTGGCTGGACAAAAGAGGATGAAAAAATTCTTGAAAACTATTTAAAAAAATACAATAAACCAGCAATTTTGATAATAAATAAGGTTGATAAAGTAAACAAAGAAAGTTTACTTCCTCTTATTGATGAAGTTTCAAAGAAATTTGACTTTAAAGAAATAGTTCCAACATCTGCCACGAAGGGAACAAATTTAGATAGGCTCGTGGAAGTTTTAAAGAAATATTTACCAGAGTCGCCTCCTTTATTTCCCGAAGACCAGATTACAGATTTACCACTTAAGTTTTATATTGCAGAAATAATTAGAGAAAAAGCATTTAATGTTTTAAGGGATGAGCTTCCTTACTCTGTTGCAGTAGAGGTTGAAAGTATAAGAGAAGGGGACAGAAACAAAAACTTACTTTTTATTGATGCAGTTATATATGTTGAAAAAGAAAACCACAAAAAGATAGTGATTGGTAGAAAAGGTCAAACCCTTAAAAAAATAGGTAAAATGGCAAGGGAAGAGTTAGAAGCATTACTTGGAAAAAAGATTTACTTAAATCTTTGGGTTAAAGTTAAAGAAAGATGGAAAGAAGACATCAGATTACTTAAAATGTTAGGTTATCAATATATTTCATAATCTCAAATACACATCTGTAGGGAGAATTTCTAGGGGTTTTCCCTTTTTCATTATATTTCCATTTTGTAAGTAAAAGACTTGGTTTATAAATTTTACAACCTCAAAAATATCATGGCTTACTAAGATTGTGTAAAAGTCTAACTCTTTAGATAAAACTTTGATTTCTTCCCAAATTTCAAATTTAGTTTCAAAATCTAAAGCTGTAAAAGGTTCATCTAAAAGTAATATATCTGGTTTTCTTGCTATAGCTCTTATAACAGAAACCTTTTGTTTTTCTCCTCCTGATAATTTTTGAGGGTATCTATAAAGTAAATTTTCTATTTTTGCAATAGAAACAAGTTTTTCAAAAAAATTTTTATCTTCTTCTTTCATAGCAAATTTAATATTTTCTTCAACAGTCATATTTGGAAAAAGGGTTGGTTGTTGGAATACAAAACCTATGTTTCTTTTTTGCGTAGGTAGATTTATATTTTCTTTTGAAGAAAACCAGATTTCGTTTTTAAACTTTATCTGTCCTTTATCAGGGGTTTCTAATCCTGCGATACATCTTAAAATTGTTGTTTTTCCACTTCCAGATTTTCCAAAAATACTTACAAATTTTTCATTAATTTTAAAATCTACATCTATATTAAATTCTGGTATTTGTTTTTGTATTTTAACTTCAATCATTTTAACTCTGTTATCCTTCTATTAAATAAATAGACTAAAAAAATAGTTAAAAACGAGATTACTATTAATATAAGTGCATACTTATTTGCCATATCATAATTTAAAGCTTCAACTTCTTCATAAATTGCAATAGATGCTACTTTAGTTTCTCCAGGAATGGAGCCTCCAACCATTAAAACTACTCCAAACTCACCAATAGTGTGAGCAAATGTTAAAACTATTGCTGTAATAATTGATGATTTTATATTTGGAACTACTACCTTTAAGAAAGTTTCCAGCTTAGATTTTCCAAGTGTGTATGACGCTTCTATTAAACTTTTAGGAAAGCTCATTAGTGCAGAATGTATTGGCTGAACCATAAACGGAAGACTATAAACCACAGAAGCTATAACAAGACCTTCAAATGTAAAAGCCAAATCAATTTTCCCTAGAAATATTAAAAAATAAAAACCTAAAACCGTAGGTGGCAAAACAAGTGGTAGAGCTATTAAGGCTTCAACGAATGTTTTTAATCTAAAATTTTTAAACACAAGAAAAACAGCAATAGGAAGTCCAATGAAAAAAAGTATTACTGTAGTAATAAAAGCTAGTTTAAAAGTAATATAAAGAGTTTCTAAAAAGCTAGTTTCCATTTGCCGCTCACTTGAATAATTGAGAATGTATCCCTATTCTTATCAACTGAATCTCTTTAAGCTTTTTATCTTTACGATAAATAACGATTAAATCACCAGATATATGAAATTCCATTGTATCTTTCCAGTTTACAATTAAAGGATGATTTTTGGCTTCTGGAGGCAGTTCTTTTTCGTGTAATAGTAAAGAGACATAATTAAATAGTTTTTCTGCATTTGTTTGATTTAGCTTTACTTTTTTTAAATCTTTTAAAAATTGTTTACTTATTGTTAGTTTTACCATTATCAATAATCTCTTTGAATTCTTCTAAGCTAACTTCTACTAAGTTTTTTCTTTGGATAGCATCTTCTATTGCTTTTTTTGTTTCTTCATTTGGAATTTTTACTTCAAATGGTAAGCCTTTATATTCTTTAATCATAGCTATAAATATATTGAACGCTTGACTAACATTTAAACCTAATCTGTTTAATATTTCTTTTGCCTCTTTATAATTTTCTTCATCTACCCTTAAAGTAGTATGTATTTTTGCCATTTTTATATCCTCGAAAGTTTTATGTAGTTAACTATATGTCAAATAGCATACAAATCAATTATATATCATACCCATACTTTTTAAAAATTTCTTTTGCTTTTTTAGAAAAAATAAACTCATAAAATTTTTTTGCATATTTTTTATCTGAAATTAAAACAGCCCCTTGTTTTATTGGAGAGTAAGCCTTTTTATCTATCTCTTTCCAGTATCCTTTTTTTCCATAAGCATAAACAGAAGATTTAGATGTAAATCCAATATCAACAAGCTTTCTTATTATGTATTGATTAACCTGAGATACACTTTCTCCTAAAACTAGCTTGTTTTTTATCTCTTTGTAAAGTCCAAAATAATTTATAACCTCTAGTGCTTTTTTTCCATAAGGAGCTATTCTAGGATTTGCAATAGCTATTTTTTTTGCCGATTTCAATGAGTTTATATTTGGATTTTTAATTTTAAAACTCCATAAAACCAAAACACCGTATACATAAACTTTAGGTTTTGTTTTTGCTACTCCTTTTTTATATAAAATTTCTGGATAATACATATCTGCAGACAAAAATACATCATAAGGAGCACCATTTATTATTTGTGAAGCTAATTTTCCTGAGGAAGATACTATTAGGTTTATCTTAATATCTTTATAAGATTTTTTAAATTCTTTTACAATTTCCTTTAAAACGTAGCTCGCATTTGCAGAAACAGCAATATTTAAAGGTTGAGCCAATGAAAAACTAAAAAAAGTAAGTAAAAAAATTAAAACTTTTTTCAAAAAAGCCTACCTGCTAAAATGTTGTTTAACAATTATTTTAACAAAGGTGAAAATTGCTAACAAAAGAGAAAGCTAAAGAAATTTTATCTAACTTTCCTCAAAAGAATATTTTAGTTGTTGGTGATTTAATATTAGATAAGTATCTATGGGGAGAAGTTGAAAGAATATCCCCAGAAGCCCCAGTTCCTGTTGTTGATGTAAAAAAAGAAACTGTCAATTTAGGCGGTGCTTGTAATGTTGCGTGGAATTTATCTACTCTAGATGTAAAAACGACAATTGCAGGTGTCGTTGGAAAAGATGAAAATGCTAAAATCTTAAAAAATCTTTTAGATGAAAAAGATATAAACACAATTTTAATAGAAGATGAAAATAGACCTACCACAGAAAAAACAAGAGTAATAGCAGTTAGTCAACAACTTATTCGTATAGATAAAGAAAGTAAAGAAAAATTAAATGACGAAGTTAGAAATAAGCTCATTAAAGAACTAGAAACACAGGCTAAAAACTTTGACGCAGTTATAATTTCAGACTATGGTAAAGGTGTAATTTCAAGGCAGGTAATAGAAGTTTTTTTAAACAAAGACATTCCAGTTTTTGTTGACCCAAAACCTTCAAATTTTGAATTTTACAAAGATATAACAATAATGACTCCAAACAGAAAAGAAGCTTATGAGCTAGTAAAAGCTGAAAAAGATACTCCTTTAGAGGAAGTAGGAAAAACAATAATGGAAAAGCTAAATTTAAAAAATCTTTTAATAACTCTAGGCGGAGAAGGTATGGCACTATTTACAGAAGATAAAATTACCAAAATACCAGCTAAAGCAAGAAAAGTTTTTGATGTTACAGGAGCAGGAGATACTGTTATATCTGTTTTAACTGCATGCAGAGTTAGTGGTGCAAACTGGGAAGAGTCAGCAATTTTGGCAAATCTTGCTGGTGGCTGGGTAGTTGGAGAAATAGGAACAGTTGCTATAGACAGGGAAACTTTAATTTCACTAGTGCCATAAATGATATAATAATTTGGATTTCAAAGCACATTTGTGAGGTGTTTGTATGCTAATAAAGTTTTATATCAAACCTAGGAAAGGTGTCTTAGACCCTCAGGGTAGAGCTGTTGCAGAAAATTTAAGGTCTTTAGGGTTTAATACTGTTAGTGATGTAAAAGTTGGAAAGTATATTGAAGTTTATGTTGATGAAACTGATAAAGAAAAAGCTATAGAGCTAGCAAAAGAAATGGCAAAAAAAGCTATAGTTAACGAAATTATTGAAGACTTTGAGTTTGAGATAGTGGAGGACTAGATGAAATTTGGAGTTGCTGTTTATCCTGGGTCTAATTGTGATTATGATACATACAGAGTAATTAGAGATGTGTTAAAAGAGGATGTTGAGTTTATAGATTATAGAGAAACTTCTATAAGAGGTTTTGATTGTATTGTTTTACCTGGAGGATTTTCTTTTGGAGATTATTTAAGACCAGGAACTTTAGCTTCCCATACTCCATTAACAAATGCTGTTAAAGAATTTGCAGATAAAGGTGGTCTTGTAATTGGTATATGTAATGGGTTTCAAATATTAACTGAAGCTCATTTGCTCCCTGGAGCTTTAATGCCAAATTCTCATGGAAAATTTGTTTGTAAACACCAATATATTAAAGTAGAAAATAATGAAACACCTTTTACAAACCAATGCAGTAAAGGACAGGTATTAAAAATTCCTATTGCCCATCATGACGGTAATTATTTTGTAGATGAAGAAACTTTAAAAGAGATGGAAGATAATGGTCAGATAGTAGTTAGATACTGCGATAAAGATGGAAATATTACTGAAGAAGCAAATCCTAATGGTTCTATATCAAATATAGCTGGTGTTTGCAACAAAAATAAAAATGTATTTGGTCTAATGCCCCACCCTGAAAGGGCAGCAGAAAGTATATTAAAAACTGATGATGGACTTTATATTTTAAAGTCTATTGTGAATTCTTTTTAAGGAGTTCTTCTATTATCTTTTGAAATTCTTCTTTTTTTCTTTTCCCATAAATCAGTTTAAAAATTGTTAAATCTTTATTCACAAAATAAGTAGTTGGAACCCCTATTACTCTATATTTGTAAACTAGCTTGCTATCACTTCCTCCGATTAAAACAGGAATATCAAAACCCCATTCTTTTTTCCTTTGTTTTACCTTTTCTACATTATTTGTAAATAGAACTATTGCGTAAAAGTTTATTTTATCTTTATATTTATGATATAATTTATTTAAAATTGGTAATTCCTTTTTACAACTTGAACAATTTAACGACCAGAAAACTAAAATGGAAGGTTTTCCTTTTAAATCTTCCCTAGAAATAATTTTGCCATCTTCACTTTTAAGTTTAAACTTTGGAATTTTTTTCAATCCGGCAAAGGAAAAAGAAAAAAGAAGCAAGCAAATGCTTGCAATTATACTAACTTTTTTCATTTGTTTACCTCTACTTTTTATGTTTTCCAAAGAGGCTACCAACTGTTAGTGCAGAAACAACCTTAGAAATTTCTTCATCTGTGATATCTGGTCTGTTTAAAAATTCTTCTAAGTCTGTGTAGTGTATTTCCCTTTTTGCGATTCTATCAAGAATCCATTTAAGGTCTTTGTCTTCAACATTTGAAGCAATCTCTTGTATTTCTTTGGGAAATTCCTGTTCATCTTTCTTGTGATATTCAATTGCTTTAGTTTCTTCATCTATTTTTTCAACAGATGGTAAGTCCACATTTGGTTTAGCTCCCATTTCTGAAATTTCTTCAGCAATCCATCCAAAATGTTTCATTTTGTCTATAGCTTTTTGTTCTATTTCATCGCTTAAAATTGGGTTTTTATGTCTAAGCATAAATGACTGGTATAAACTTTCTAATATTTTTTCATACTGTTTATGGAGATACTTGTTTAGAATCTGGATAATTTTCATCTTATTTTCGTCTATAATAGAGCTTTCACCATTGTTTGAAAGATGTTCTTTTACCTTTTCTTGAAGTTTCTGAAAAATGTGTAAATGTGCAGTTTCATCATTTATAGCTCTTTCTAGAATTCTCTGAACTTTTTTATCGGATATATCTTTCAACTGTCTTCCATATTCATCTATAGCCATTTTTTCTGCGTCTATATTAAACTGCATTAATTCAACAGGAGAAGGAGCTTCTAAAAATACAGATGCTCTCTTATCTATTGCAGGAATTCCTCCTAAATCAACAACAGCATGAGCGAACATTCTAAGATGTTTCATTTCTTCTCTTGCAATTTCTTCTAACTCTGCCTCTATTTCTTCTTCTTTTATTGTATATGCGTGGAAGAGATACTGAATAATTGCAGAGTGTTCTAGGGTTATATTGTAATTAAGATAATCTATTGCTTTTTTTACCTCTATATCCATCTTATTTTCCCTCCATTATTTAGCAGTGCATATAGATTCAGGATTTTTTATTCTAAATGCAATAAGCTCAAATACTCTAAAGTAATGTTCCATATTATCATAAGCTAAATATGCAGTTATAATATCCTGAGCTATAAATAAATCCATATTTTCAATGCCTGTAGATAGTGCTACTGCAGTTCCCTCTGGGACTGCATAAGTGGAAAAAACTCCAAAATCAAATAGCTCTTTAACTTGATTTATTTCTAAAACTCCACTATTGCCAAAGAGTCTGAATGCTTTTGAATAGTCTTTAGGATTTAAAATAAACACTAAATTAGAGTTGAAACCTTTTGAATTTAATGTTTCAACACATTTTACAGCTGTTTCAAAAATTCCTCCTTCTTTTTTAAAGTCAGATTTCTTTATATTGTTTCTACCTTCAACATTTAGTATTCCAGGATATCCTAAAGATGCATCACCATTAAAAATAAATCTATCTTCTGCTGCTGCTACTTCTCTTGCTGCAGCTGCTGCAACGCTAAAATCAAGAGGAAGACCTAGTTTTTTACTTGTTTCAATATCTCTCCAGTGTATTTTAAAATCTTTATAAATCTGCGGTATAGGTAAAAATTTTCTTTCTTTAACTTTTACAATATCACACTCTCCTCCTTCGAAAAGTCCACAGGCTCCATCTCCTGTACCTGAGATAATGTCATAAGGAACAGACTGTATTGCTGGATCTGCAGAAATTGTTATATCTATAAATCTTCTTCCTACTAAGTGATTTTTTGCTGTATTTACTACAATATTGTCAAGCTCTTGCCATTGGGAAGAAGTTAAAGGTGCTTCTTCTCTGTGTAAAAATTCCATACTTGCTACCCTCCTTAGTTTTTAGTAATAATTACTAATTTCATTAATTAAAATTTAGTGATAAATAAAAATATTGTCAATCTTTAATTTATAATAAGATTTAAACAAAAGCCAATATATGAGGATAAACTATGGCAAATGAAATAGCTACTACTTCAGTAAAGTATCCGTTTCAAAATTTTTATGAAGTTATAGAGAAAAATGCTAAAGAATTAAAAAGCAAACCTATTATCTTTGAAGATGATATAAAAATTACCAATAAACAACTAAAGGACTATGTAGACTCATTTGCAAAATACTTAGAGCTACTTGGTGTTGAAAAAGATGATAAAGTTGCGATTTTGATGAATAACTCAAAGGAATTTATTATTGCGTTTTTGGCAATAGGAAAACTAGGAGCTATTCCTGTTCCAATAAATACTTTTTTAAAGAGAAATGAAATTGAATATATCTTGGATAACAGTGATTCTAAAATTTTAATTACTCAGGGTAAATTCAAAGACGAGTTAAAAGGAATCTTACACAGTATTACAAAACTAAAAAAGATAATATGGTCGGAAGTAGATGAATCTATTTTAGATGCTTATAATCTATCTTTTAAAGAAGGTCTAACTTTAAAAGATTTTGAACATATAAAACCAAAAGCAACATTAGAAGATACGGCAGTCATAATATATACTTCTGGTACAACTGGTAAACCAAAGGGAGTTATGCTTTCTTATAAAAACATTTTCTCTAATATTGTTAACATTGCGAAGTTAGTTCCTTTATCTCATAAAGATAGATTCATTGTTTATCTGCCAATGTTTCATACTTTTACTTTAACAGCTACTGTTTTACTTCCACTTTATATAGGTGCTCCAATAGTTGTTATAAAATCAATATTTCCATTTTCTAATATACTTAAACAGGTATTGTTAAAGAGAGTAACTATTTTTATGGGAGTTCCAGAGGTTTACAATGCCTTATCTAAAGCAAAACTACCCTGGTATTTTATGTGGTTTAACAAACTAAGGGCTTTTGTTTCTGGAGGTGCTCCATTACCTGAGGCTACTTTAAAAAGAATGAGGGAAAAATTTCCTAAAGTTCCACTTCTTGAAGGATATGGTTTATCAGAAGCATCACCAGTAGTTTCCTTTAATAGATTAGAAAAGCAAAAACCTTTATCTGTGGGACTACCTCTTCCTGATTATGAGGTAAAAATTGTCAATGATGAGCTTATGGAAGTTCCAACTGGAGAGGTAGGAGAAATTATTGTTAAGGGTGATAATGTAATGAAAGGATATTACAAAAATCCAGAAGCTACAGAACAAACTGTGATAAATGGCTGGCTTTTAACAGGAGACTTAGGGTATATAGATGAGGAAGGATTTTTATATATTGTAGATAGGAAAAAAGATTTAATAATTTCTAAAGGTATAAATATTTATCCTAGGGAAATAGAGGAAGAACTTGCTAAACACCCTGCTATTGAAGCAGTTGCAGTTGTTGGTAAGAAAGATGAAATCCATGGAGAGATACCTGTTGCATTCGTTCAGTTGAGAGAAGGGGAAAAAGCAGGCGAAGCCGAGTTAAAAAGTTTCCTAAAGGATAAGCTCGCAAACTATAAAATTCCTAAGCATTTTTATTTCTTAGAAGAACTACCTAAAAATGCAACAGGTAAAGTTTTAAAAAGAGTTTTAAGAGAAAAATTAAATAAAGGGGAGTTTGATTAATTTCCCCTTATTTCTATGAAAATTTTCTTATCTGTATTCTTAAAGCATTTAAAGCTACGGAAATAGAACTAAACGCCATAGCAAGTCCTGCAAATATTGGTTTTAAAAGAATACCAAAGAAAGGATATAAAGCTCCTCCTGCAACAGGTATTCCTATTGTATTGTATAAGTATGCCCATAAAAGATTTTGCTTTATAACCTTATTTGAGAATTTAAGGAGTAAAATTAACTCTTTTATTAAATTTAAATTATCAGAAAGTAATACAACATCTCCAGCTTCTTTAGCTAAATCTGTTCCCTTATGAACGGCAACTCCAATATTAGATATTTTTAAAGCAGGAGCATCATTTATTCCATCACCTACAAATAAAACTCCACCATCTTTTTGAAGTTTTTCTATGATTTTCCCTTTTTCATCTGGTAAAACCTCTCCATATGCAAAATCTAAACCAAGTTTCTCTGCTACAAAGTTTACAGAGTTTTTTGTATCTCCTGAAATAACTCCAACTTTATATCCATTTGTTTTTAACCAATTTATTATCTCTTTTGCAGAAGTTTTTATTTTAT
>WFXI01000187.1 GCA_015490675.1 Hydrogenothermaceae bacterium | reverse complement strand
GGAAATTACCAATATAAAATATTACATACGACAAGAACTCAATTTTATCTTTTCTAGGTAAACTTTTATTATTAATCCAATTATTTAAATTCTTGCTCAGTATGTTCTCTTTATATAAATTCTCATTTATTACATTTTTGGGGAAAAGAGTTTTATTTTCTTTGAAAAAATTCTCCATTTTATTTATTTCTTCAAGTTTATAATCAAAGTTATAGGCAAGATTTTTTAATTTTTCTTCTAAGTTTTTTATTTTAAACATATTCTCTAATAAAATAAGGGTCTTTTTTAAAGATGTATCTTTATCGTCAGGTAGTAAGTGTTCAATATATCTTAGATTACTTGTTAACAATACATAAAAAGGTATAACGAAATATTTAATGTCAAACTCTCTTAATATATCTTTTTTATTTTCAATTTTTTCAAACATTAGAAAAAGTTTTAAATATCTTCTTAATTGAATATAGTTAAAAAACAAGTCTAATATTTGCTCTATTTCTTTTTCTTTATTTCGCTTTCTTATTTTCTTGATTATAGAAAATATACGAAAAGTAAATTTTAATTTTCTCCTCTTGCGAATACTTTTTTTAGGTATTTCTGTTTCTACATCCAAAAATCTGTCTAAGTAATAAATGACTTTTTCTTTATTCCATTTACCTTGATAAATTCTTTGTAGTTCTTTTTTTTCACTTTCAGTAGGTTCATTTAATCCTGTCCCGTAAACAAGGTGGTAAATAACAAAACCAATATCTAAAACATTTTCTTTACATTTAATTTTCCCCATTTTGTTGTCCCCAAAATTTCCTGTATTCCTAAAATTAGAGGTGTTAAATTTTTTCCAGTAGATTTTAGCAAATTTATAGGAGGAATGAAAAATGAAAAGATGGCAAGAAAAATTAGAAACAAAATTTTATACAAATATCAAATCTTCTAAGGAGGTAAGTAAAATGGCAAAAAAAAGTTGTCCTAAAAACCCAATGACTCCGAAAGCAGCTAGCAGAATTCAGTCTGCTACTGCAAAAGCCAACGGAGGAGTTGTTCCTAAGGGTAGCTTCGCTTCCAAAGCTCAAAGTGCAGCTGCCCAAAATGTTAATAATGGCTGTGTAAAAGGAAAAAAATAGTTTTTCAAGGGGAGAGAACTCCCCTTTTTTACTCCCAAATTTTTGAAAAATCAAACTCTATAAAGCAATCTTTTAAATCAAATTTAACAGTTTCTTCAGTTGCGTCTATTAGTTTTGAATACTTCCCATTGATAAGTTCAAAAACTTTTGCAAGCTTTTCTTCAGGATAAACAAGTATGTAATATTTAACACCTTCTCTTTCATAAATTTCGAACTTTATTTTTTCATCTTTTTCTTGAGTAGATTTAGAAATCACTTCAAAAATAATGGTGGGTGCTTTTGTAATATAAGGTTTTTCCTCTAAAGGATAACAGATTGCAAGATTATCTGGTTGAACAACTGTATCTTCATTTATTTTCCAATCAACTGGCAATAAAGCTTTACATTCTTTGCAGTTCTTTAAAAGCTCTTTTAATTGCCACGCTATATTATTACTTACAAATTGATGTTTAACAGCAGGGGCCGGAGACATGGCAAAAGGAATTCCGTCTATTAATTCCCATCTACCTTCCCAGTTTTTGTAATCTTCGTATGTGTAATGAGGCAAATATCTGTAAACTAACCTCATAAGTTCCTCTAAATTTACAATTTTTTTTCTTCTTTAGAAATTTCCATATAAATTCATAGCCTCTCTAACTTCTTTCATAGTGTTTTCTGCAATTTCTCTACATTTTAAAGTTCCATCTATGAAAACTTTTTCATATTTTTCTATATTTTTTTCTATTTCTTCCCTTTTTTCTCTAATTGGGGTTAAAAACTGATTTAAGTTGTTAGCTAAAATTTTCTTACATTCAACACAGCCTATTTCTGCATTTCTACATTTTATATCAATATCTTTTAGTAAACTTTTGTCATTAGTAAATATTTTGTGGTAATCGTAGACAATACAAACATCAGGATTTCCTGGGTCTGTTTTCTTTATTCTTTGAGGGTCTGTTTTCATTTGTAGGACTTTTTGGTTTACCTCTTCTTCACTATCAGATAGATAAATAGCATTATTATAAGATTTAGACATTTTTCTACCATCAATACCTAAAAGTTTTGCTTCTTCTGTTAGTATTGCTTCTGGCTCTGAAAATATTTCTTTATATAGATTGTTAAATCTTCTAGCTATCTCTCTTGTTAACTCAATATGTGGAAGCTGGTCTTCTCCAACAGGAACTCCCTGTGCTTTGTAAATTAGGATGTCTGCAGCCTGTAAAACTGGGTAAGATAAAAAGCCAACTGTATCTATATCTTTCCCAACATCTCCATCTTTTAGATTTGAAATAGCTTCTTCTACTATCTTTTTTTGGATACCGAATTTTATAAGAACTTCTTTTAAATAATCTAAATCTAAACCTTTTTTAGAGTAAAAAGCTCTGTGGAAAGCTTCTCTTAAATATTCTTCAAAAATTTTATTTTTTTGTTTTCCTGTAGCTTTTTCTAAAGCTTCATCAAAACTTTCTGGTGGAGGTGCCTGATTTACTTTTATTTGTTTTCCAAGTAAAAAGTCTTTTAAATATTGATACATAAGATTAAATTTTAAATCTTTATATGAAGGGTTAAGCTCTAACCAGCTTTTAGGAGTAATCATAGAAAAAAGTAAAGACAATTCTGCGTGTTGTTTTACTCCAGATTGTATAAAAAGAGTTGCTTTTTCTGGATTAATTCCACAGGCTAACCAATCTATCATCATTTGTCTTATATTTTCTTTTAAATGCTTTGTGTCTTTATACTTGTTTGTTAATGCATGCCAGTCTGCTATAAAAAAGTAGCATTCATTTTCATCTTGCAATTTTATCCAGTTTTTTATAACTCCTAAATAATGTCCTAAATGAAGTTTTCCAGTTGGTCTCATTCCGCTAACGATTTTCATTATTTACGACAACCTCTTTTGTTTTTCTTCAATTATACCAAACAAGCACTTTATCTATAAAAGTTGACAAATTTTGACATATTATATGACGATTTATGTTTAATGTAACCTTAATGAAATAGTATTTTAGGAAAAATGTTTTTGGCATATATCTTGTTTTAAATCTAAATACAAATTAATTTCAGGAGGTATTAATTTGAGGAATATTAAGATAAAAGAATTTGGAGAAAATTTAGTTGGAGTATCATTTGGAGAAGGGAAAGTATCATTTTTAACATACAAAGAAAATGTGAAATCAATAAAAGAAAAACTTCTAAAAAAGGAAAGTTTCTCAGTTAAATCATTGACAGGAAAAGATATAGTATTTACAGTTAGTGAACATCTTTGTTGTTATATAGTATCAGATTCTCATACAGGAAATACTACATCTGTTTATGTTGATTAGAAAAAGAGGGGAGAATTTATAAACTCCCCTTTTTTATTCCCATTCTATAGTTCCAGGTGGTTTTGAAGTAATATCAAAAACTACCCTATTAACTCCCTCTACTTCATTTATAATTCTTCTCATTATCTTATCTAATAACTCATAAGGAAGCCTTGCCCAGTCTGCAGTCATCCCATCACTAGACTCAACAGCCCTAATTGCTATAACCTTTTCATAAGTTCTATAATCTCCCATAACACCAACTGTTTTTATAGGGAGTAAAACTGCAAAAGATTGCCATAAATCTCTGTATAAACCTGCTTTCTTTACTTCTTCAACAACTATTGCATCAGCTTCCCTTAAGATTTCTAAATCTTTTTCGTTTACTTCTCCTATTATTCTTATGGCAAGTCCTGGTCCAGGGAAAGGCTGTCTATAAACAATTTCATCAGGTAAACCAAGTTCTTTTCCAAGTTTTCTTACTTCATCTTTAAATAATTCTCTTAAAGGTTCTATAAGTTTTAAGTTCATCTTTTCTGGAAGACCACCAACATTATGGTGAGTTTTAATAACTGCAGAAGGTCCTTTTACAGATACACTTTCTATAACATCAGGATATAAAGTTCCTTGAACTAAAAATTCAACATCAGGAAGTTTTTTTGCTTCTTCTTCAAATATTTCAATAAATAAGTTTCCAATTATTTTTCTTTTCTTCTCTGGGTCTGTTACACCTTTTAAGGCATTTAAAAATCTATCTTTAGCATCTACTACAATTAAAGGAATATGAAAATTATCTCTAAATGTTTTTTCTACTTGTTCCCTTTCTCCTTTTCTGAGGAGTCCATTATCTACGAATATACAGGTTAGATTATCTCCTATAGCTTTATGAACTAAAACTGCAGCTACAGAAGAATCAACTCCACCAGATAAAGCACATATTGCCTTTTTATATCCAACTTGTTGTTTGATTTCTTCAATTTTTTCGTGGATAAAATTACCCATTGTCCAGTCAGGAACTATTCCACATATATTAATCGCAAAATTTTTGAGAATTTCTTTTCCTAAGTAAGTATGAGAAACTTCTGGATGAAATTGAACACCCCATATTTTATTTTCTTTATTTCTAATTGCAGCAAAAGGAGCATTATAAGTCCTTGCAATAGGTTCAAAACCATCAGGGAGTTCTAAAACTCTGTCACCGTGGCTCATCCAAACATGGATATTGTTAGGTATATCCTTAAATAAATCTTCGTGATTAAGTATTTCCAGTTCCGCTCTTCCATATTCGTGCCTTTCTGCTTTTATAACTTTGCCACCAAAGTAATCTGTTATTAATTGTAACCCGTAACAAATTCCAAGAATTGGAAGACCAAGCTCAAAAACTTCTGGGTTTGGTCTTGGAGCATCAGGTTCATAAACCGAGGCAGGCCCTCCAGAAAATATTATTCCTTTAGGGTTGTGGTTCATTATTTCTTCAATAGATGCATTAAAGGGGAGTATTTCACTGTAAATGTTAGACTCTCTTATTCTTCTTGCTATTAACTGAGTATACTGGGAACCAAAATCTAAAATTACGATTCCTTGATGTTTCAAAGGGTAACTCCTGAAAAAAATTTTATAAAAAAATTATAACATTCCTAGTTTGAAAAGGATTAACACTTAAAAACCCTTTTAAATCTTAGTCTATATTAGTCATATTTTTTATGTGAAACTCTTGCATTTTTTATATTATTGAATATAATATTTAATGCTAATAAATAAAAATAAAAAAAACGAGGAGGACGCAGGATGGCAAAATTAAAACCTCTCTATGATAGAGTTGTTGTAAAGCCAATCGAAGAAAAACAAGAAAAAACTCCATCTGGAATTATTATTCCAGACACAGCTAAAGAAAAACCTTCAGAAGGTGAAGTAATTGCTGTTGGAGAAGGTAGACTTTTAGAAAATGGACAAGTTGCTCCATTAAAAGTTAAAGTTGGAGACAAAGTTGTTTATAGCAAATATGCAGGAAATGAGTTTGTTGTAGACGGTGAAGAGTTAATTGTTTTAAGAGAAGATGACATTTTAGCAATCATTGAAAACTAAGAAAAAAATAAAGGAGGTGAAATAAATGGGAGCAAAAATGATTATCTACGGAGATGAAGCAAGAGCTAAACTAAAAGCTGGTGTTGATAAACTAGCTAATGCTGTTAAAGTAACTCTTGGACCAAGAGGAAGAGAAGTATTACTTGAGAAAAAATGGGGTTCACCAAATGTAACTAAAGACGGTGTATCTGTTGCTAAAGAAATAGAATTAAAAGACCCATATGAAAATATGGCTGCTCAATTAGTTAAAGAAGTTGCATCTAAAACTGCAGATGTTGCAGGTGATGGAACAACTACTGCAACAATCTTAACTCAAGCAATCTATTCTGAAGGATTAAAAGCAATTGCTTCAGGAGCAAATCCTGTATATGTAAAAAGAGGAATTGATGAAGCTGTAAAAATTGTTGTTGAAAAATTAAAAGAAATGTCAACTCCTGTTAGCGGAAGAAAAGAAATAGAACAAGTTGCTACAATCTCTGCTAACAACGACCCAGAAATTGGAAAAATCATTGCTGATGCAATGGAAAAAGTTGGAAAAGATGGAGTTATCACAGTAGAAGAATCTAAAACTGCAGAAACTACATTAGAAGTAACTGAAGGTATGCAGTTTGATAGAGGATACTTATCTCCATACTTTGTAACTGACCCAGAAAAAATGGAAGCTGTATTAGAAAATCCATTTATCTTAATCTACGAAAAGAAAATCAACAATATCAAAGAATTACTCCCTGTGTTAGAAAAAGTAGTTCAAACAAACAGACCACTTTTAATCATTGCTGAAGATGTAGAAGGTGAAGCACTTGCTACATTAGTTGTAAACAATATCAAAGGTGTTCTCAAAGTTGCAGCTGTTAAAGCTCCAGGATTTGGTGAAAGAAGAAAAGCAATGCTCCAAGATATTGCTATCTTAACTGGTGGAACAGCTATAACTGAAGACCTTGGAATTGCATTAGAAAATGTAGACTTAGATATGCTCGGTCAAGCTGACAAAGTAGTAGTGGACAAAGACAATACTACAATTGTTGGTGGAAAAGGAAATCCTGAGGATATCAAAGCTAGAATTGAACAAATTAAAAAACAAATTGAAACAACTACATCTGATTACGATAGAGAAAAATTACAGGAAAGACTTGCTAAACTCTCTGGTGGAGTTGCAATCATAAGAGTTGGTGCTGCTACAGAGGCAGAACTTAAAGAGAAAAAAGACAGAGTGGATGACGCAGTTCACGCTACAAAAGCTGCAGTGGAAGAAGGAATTGTTCCTGGTGGTGGAGTGGCATTACTTAGAGCTGCTCAGGCACTTTGCGATGTTAAAGCTGAAAATCCTGACAAACAGTGGGGAATTGATATAATCAAAAAAGCTTGTGAAGTTCCATTAAAACAAATTGCTGATAACGCTGGATTTGAAGGCTCTGTTGTAATTGAAAAAGTAAAAGCAAACGATGATAAAAACTACGGATTTAACGCAGCTACAGGTGAATATGTAAATATGATTGAAGCTGGTATTATAGACCCAACTAAAGTTGAAAGAACAGCTCTCCAAAATGCTGCATCTGTAGCTGGAACAATGTTAACAGCTGAAGCACTTGTAGCAGAAATTCCTGAAAAAGAAGAAAAACCTGCTGCACCAGGAATGGATGATATGGGAGGAATGGGCTTCTAAGAGAAGCCTGACTCCCTTTAAAAAAGATTTCTGAAGGCCCCGAATTATCGGGGCTTTTTTATTTTAGAATTGATTATAATTTTAAGGTGTTATGTTATATTCTTTCATTTTTCTCCAAAGAGTTGTCCTATGAATTCCTAAAATTTTTGCAGCTAAAGTTTTATTCCAGTTTGTTTCTTGTAAAATTTTTAGTATTTTCTCTTTCTCTGAGAATGTTGAATTTACTGTATTGGTGTTTGTGCTTTTAAAAACCGAATTAGTGCAATTTCTATTTGTTATTTCTTCAGGTAAATGGCACACATCTATAAAATCTTTGTTACATATGATTACAGCTCTTTCTACTATATTTTCAAGTTCTCTTATGTTCCCAGGAAAGTCATATTCAAGTAATAACTTGATAGCTTCTGGAGAAATCCCTTTTATGTTACGATTGTGAGTATTGCAATACTTATCTATAAAATAACTTACTAAATATGGAATGTCTTCTTTTCTTTCTCTTAATGGAGGTATTTCTAAAGATATAACTTTTAATCTATAGTATAAATCCTCCCTGAACTTTCCTTCTTCTATAAGATTTTTTAAATTTTTATTTGTAGCTGCTATTATTCTAATATCTGCTTTTCTGGTTTTTACATCTCCTAACCTTTCAAACTCTTTTTCTTGTATTAGATGTAAAAGTTTTGATTGTAAGTATAAAGGCATATCACCTATTTCATCTAAAAATAAAGTTCCCCCTTCTGCAAGCTCGACTTTTCCTGGTTTATCTTTATTTGCACCTGTGAATGCTCCTTTAACATATCCAAAAAGTTCACTTTCTAGTAAAGTATCTGGAATAGCTGCACAATTGATTTTTATAAATGGCTTATTTCTTCTTGAAGAAAGATTATGTATCCATTTTGCAAGTTTAGATTTTCCTGTTCCTGTCTCACCTTCTATTAGAATAGAAGCAGAAGTATCTGCTACAGTTTTTGCCATTTCTAATGTTGATAGGAATTTAGGATTTTT
>WFXI01000186.1 GCA_015490675.1 Hydrogenothermaceae bacterium | reverse complement strand
TATCTACTTTTTTTATACATTTTCTTGTATAGAAAACAACTGCAGAAAGTTCTTTCCTATAAAAATAAACTGGTTTATCATCATTTTTCTTTAAAATTTCAACTGCCTTTGGAACAAATCTTTTTTGCTCATAAATATAAGCCCCAATAAATAGTAAAACAAGTAAAATACTTGCAATGGCAGTAGCAATTTTTATATATCTTTTTGATACATAATATCCAATTATTAAAGCAAATGCTGGATATGAAAAAAGGATGTAGTGATGGAGTTTATTTTTTGCAACACTATAAAATAGGATAACAAACAAAAACCAAAATAGAAGAAAATTCAGTTTTTTTGTATAGTTTTTTATAACTTTTATATAAACTGGTAAAAACAACACTGTGGCTCCAATTAAAACAGGTAGGTAATACCAGAATGGATAAGAATGTATTTTTTTACTTCCTGTAAATCTATATATATTTTCATAAAGGAAAAACTTATAAAAATATTCATACCCAAATTCTCTTATTAAAAGCAAATACCAAGGAAGACTAATTACAAGAAATAAAACAATACCTTTAAAATTGAAAATTTTAAGAGCTTCTTTATAGTTTTTATTTAAAACATTCCATAAAAAGTATATAGCTGAAGGTAAAGCCACTCCAACAGGTCCTTTTGCTAAAAATGCAAATCCTAAGGCTATCCATCCTAATGTAAATCTTTTTACAAAAAATAAATATAGTCCTAAAGTCATAAAAAATGTTAAAAGCATTTCTGGAACAGCAGCTCTAGCTTCCATCCAATTGTGGATAAAAAGTGTAAAAACAATGGCAGAAATTAATGCTTTTTGCCTATCAAAAATTTTTAGCCCAAAAAGATATGTTAAAATTGCAAGCCCTGTTGCTGAAAGTCCAGAAACAATCCTTGCAGAAAATTCATTCACTCCAAATAAAACAAAGAAAAAATCTGTAAACCAGTAAAAAAGAGGAGGTTTTTCAAACCGATATTCACAATTATAAAAAGGAACAACAAAATTTTTCTTTTCTAACATATTAAGAGCTGCATCTAAATTTTTCCCCTCATCAGGAGAAGTTATAGATAAAATCCAGTTTCCGAAAATAAATGCAAAAAAAGAAAATATGAGAATAATTCCTATATCTTTTTTAGTTTGGGTATCTACATTAATTTTCAAAGTTTAAACCACCTTTAAAAATTTAGTTAAAATTTCTTTTTCTCCTGCTTTTTCAAAAATTACTTTAGCTTTTGGTGGTGATAGACTTTTTATTACACCTTTTCCAAAAACATCATGTTTTACTATCTGTCCTACCTTAAAATCAAGGGATGAGCTAGATGAAACATTTGAATGATTTTTAGACTTTCCAGAAACACTTTTAATAGCAGGCTTTAATGTTTTTAAATATTCCTTTATATCTTTTAAAAATCTAGAAGGTTTTGTTTGATTATAGTTGTATCCAAAACTACTTCTGTTTTTTGCAAATGTTAATATAAGATGCTCTTTTGCCCTTGTAAGTGCAACATAAAATAGTCTTCTTTCTTCTTCCATTTGCTCTACATCTTCAAATGCTCTTCCACTAGGGAAAATTCCATCCTCAAGCCCTGCAACAAAAACTACATTGTATTCTAGTCCTTTTGATGCGTGAACTGTCATAACTTTCACAGAGTTTAACTCCTCTATGCTATCTTGAGCCTGTTGTAATGAAGTTTCTTCTAGAAATTCCCTTAATGTTTTTCCTCTTTTTTCAAGTTCTTCAAGAGCATTAAAAAGTTCCTTTACATTTTCTACTCTGTCTTCCCAGTCTTTTGGATACTTACTT
Organism: Hydrogenothermaceae bacterium; assembly: GCA_015490675.1. Classification (GTDB taxonomy): domain Bacteria; phylum Aquificota; class Aquificia; order Aquificales; family Hydrogenothermaceae; genus Hydrogenothermus. The sequence continues at coordinate 11,174 of WFXI01000186.1, read as the reverse complement.
TTTAGGTAGTTTTCATAATCAATAGAGTCATAAACATATTTTGCAGTTTCTGCAGGACTTTTATCTGCATTGTTTTGTATATACTCAATAATCTCTAAAAATTGATTTATACTTTCCTGTAACTTTTTAGATAAAGATGGAAGGGCATCTTCCAAAGCCTGTTTCCAATCTTCAACATAAAAAGTTTGTATCTTATTTAATGTTTTATTTCCTATTCCCCTTGATGGAAGATTAATAATTCTTTTAAATGCCTGTATATCTTTAGGATTTAAAGCAAACCTTAAATAGGCAAGTATGTCTTTTATTTCAGCTCTTTCGTAGAATTTCACCCCACCAATTATTTGATAAGGGATAGAAGCTTTCACTAGAGCTTCTTCTATATTCCTTGATAAAAAAGACATTCTGATTAGTATTGCTATATCTTTATACTCGTATCCTTCATTTACAAACTTTTTTATTTGAGATGCAATTAAACCTGCTTCCTGTTTATCATTTTCTAAAGCAATTAACTTTATGTCCTCTCCTTCTTCTTTATCCGTCCATAATGTTAAAACTTTCTCTTTCCATCTTCCTTTTGATGCAGAAATTACTTTGTTTGCTACATTTAGTATTTTTTGTGTAGAACGATAATTTCTTTCTAATTTTATAATCTTTGTATTTGGAAAATCTTTCTCAAAATCCAAAATATTTTCAGGATTTGCACCTCTCCAGGTATAAATACATTGTTGAGGGTCTCCTACAACTGTAATACAGTCTCTATTTCCTACTATATGTTTTAAAATCTCATGTTGAACTTTATTTGTATCCTGATACTCATCTACAAGAATGTAATCAAATTTATCCTGCCACTTTTGTTTAACTTCTGGATTTTCATTAAACAGCTTAACAGTATTTAGCAATACATCATCAAAATCCATTGCATTTGCAAATATTAATCTTTCTTGATACTGATTGTAAATTTGCTTTATATGAGGCATTTGCATAGCATAAAAATCTAAAACCTCTTCGTCTAGATTTTGTTTTATTTGAGAAATAATATTTTTTAGTCTATCTGGTTTGTATAAGTCTTTATCTAGATTTAGTTTCTCAACAATCTCTTTTAAAAGTTTCTTACTATCCTCTTCATCATATATAACAAAATTTCTATTAAAGCCTATATGTTTTGCTTCTATTCGTAAAACCTTAGCAGAAAAACTATGAAATGTTGCTACCCATTGAGGTTCTTCACTAAGATTTAGATAGTTTTTTACCCTTTCTTTCATTTCATTAGCAGCTTTATTTGTAAAAGTAATAGCCAAAATTCTATCTAAAGGTATTCCAAGTTCTTTAATCAAAAACATTATTTTATGTGTAATAACCCTTGTTTTCCCTGAACCTGCCCCTGCTAAAACTAAAAGAGGAGAAGAAAAATGTAAAACTGCTTCTTTTTGTTCTTCATTTAACCCAGCAAGAATGTCTTCCATTTTTACCTTTTTGATATAAGTTTTGAAATACATTATAAAACAATTTAAGGTGAGCAAAACAGGCATATATTGTTAATGTGTTAAAATATGATATTAAGAGACTAAAATGGAGGAAATTCTATGAAATATAAAAGCTATACAGCCAAAACATATAAAGAAATACCACAGGTTCAAAAAGCCTTAACAGAAGAACAGATGTTTGATATAGATGTGGTTTCAAAGGTTTTTCCTTTTAAAGTTAATAACTATGTTATAGATGAGCTAATTGACTGGGACAATCCATTAGAAGACCCAATATTTAGACTTACATTTCCACAAAGAGGTATGCTTTTAGACGAGGATTATGAAACTATTGCAAAACTAATAAAAGAAGGTGCTCCTGAAGAAAAAATAAAACAGGTAGCAAATGAAATTAGAATGAAATTAAACCCCCATCCTGCAGGACAGAAATATAATGTTCCAGAAATAGATGGAGTTAGACTTGAGGGAGCACAACACAAATATAAAGAAACAATTCTATTTTTCCCTAAACAAGGACAAACCTGCCATGCATACTGTTCTTTTTGTTTTAGATGGCCTCAGTTTGTTGGAATTGAAGAATTAAAATTTGCAATGAAAGAAGTGGATATACTCATAGAATATATAAAAAGAAATGAAACTATCACAGACATTTTATTTACTGGCGGAGACCCTATGATAATGAATGCAAAAGTTTTTGCTTCATATATTAGACCAATTTTAGATGCTAATATTCCACATTTAAAAACAATTAGAATTGGAACAAAAGTCCTAGGATTTTGGCCGTATAAATTTTTAACAGACCCAGATGCACAAGAAATGCTTGATCTATTTAAAGAAATAGTGGATAGAGGCTATCACCTAGCATTCATGGCTCATTTTAACCATTATAAAGAACTTAGAACAGATGCAGTTAAGGAAGCAACAGAAAAAGTATTAGAAACAGGAGCAGTAATAAGAACCCAATCTCCAATTTTAAGACACATAAACGATAGTGCAAATGTGTGGGCTACAATGTGGAAAGAGCAAGTTCAAATGAGAATGGTTCCTTATTATATGTTTATGGCCAGAGATACAGGAGCACAGCACTACTTTGGAGTTCCATTGGTTAGGGCATGGGAAATATTTAGAGATGCATATAAACAAGTAAGTGGTCTTGCAAGAACAGTAAAAGGTCCTTCTATGTCTGCAACACCAGGAAAAGTTAGAATTCTTGGCGTTTCTGAAATAAATGGAGAAAAGGTAATAGTTTTAGATTTCTTACAGGGAAGAAATCCTGATTGGGTAGGAAAACCATTTTTTGCAAAATATGATGAAAATGCAATGTGGTTAGACGAACTTAAACCTTTAGAAGGGGATGAGTTTTTCTTTGAAAAAGAGTTAGAAGAAATCTTAGGACTTGAAAAAGTCCAAAATTAAAAATTAGCCCCAAAAGGGGCTTTTCCTTAAAACATTACTCCTAAACTTAAGAAAAATCCTTCCCCTGAAGTTTTTGTCTTAATGTCATCTTTTTTGAGCTTATATTTAATAATTCTATAACCACCTTCTATAAATCCTCTGATGTAATTTATTCTTAAAGAATCGATAAAGTCGTGCATGTATTCCCCATTATATATATATCCTTGATACTCTAATATTATTTCTGCTGTTAAATTTTGATGAACTGGTAAAACTTCTACTTCTGCTTCTATATCTAACATTGGTATTAATTTTTGATAGTCCTCTTTATATTCTGTTCCATTTTCAGCTTTTAGTTCTAATGTACCATCTACAAATCTTCCACTAAATCCTGCTCTTATATCTAGTCTATCTTCTGTTTTTTCTTTTAAATGTCCTATATCCCATAAAAGTCCTAAATCATAGTTATCAAAATCATATTTAACTTCATATTTTTCACCAGTAGCTACGTTAAAGGTTTTTATAGAAAATGGAGAAGTTGCTTCTCCTTCTCCTTCAAACTCTATTGGAGTATATGTAAATATAATATTCATCCAACCTTGTTCTATTCCATCATATATTATTTTCCCACCAAAATCTTTAGCATTCTTTAATCTAAAGTCCCTTTTTAAATCATACTTTTTCCCATTGAAAGAAAACCATCCATTAGGAATAACTACCCAGTAGTCTACAGATATTTCTGCTCTTTTTTGAAAAGCGTGTCTTTGTTCATGGGATATATATCCTTCTTCACTTGCAATTGATAGTCCAAATATAGATGTGGCACCTATTACAGAAGCAATAAGCTTTTTCACAATTAAGCCCTCCTGCAAGAATTTTTAATAATATTAAATTGTTATATGTATTATCTGCATTCAAATATTTTAATATTTATATTTGAAAATTTTATAAAGTCCTTGACAGTATAAGTTTTTGGTATTAAACATAAAATTAAAAACACATTAAATTCCTTTAGGAGGGTTTATAAACATGACTAGAGAAGAAGCTATCCAAAAACTCCTTGAAACAGACCCAGAATTCAAAGAATGGTATGAAGAACACGAAGAATTAAAATGGAAAGTTCACAAACTTGATAAACATAATCCACCTGACCCAGAAATTGAAGCAGAAGAACAAAGATTAAAAAGAAGAAAATTATATTTAAAAGATTTAATGGAAGTTAGAATAAAAGAATTTATCGCCAAAAATGAACAGGCTGCATAAATAAAAAAAGGGGCTTTTTTAGCCCCTCTCTTTTTAAATTAGTATTTTCTTTCTTGTGGTTGATATTTTGTAATTCTAACATCTATATATTCAACTTTTGGTCCATCCTCAGTATAGTAAGCTAGAGAATGTTTTAAGAAGTTTTCATCGTCTCTATTTGGATAATCTCTTCTTGCGTGGGCACCTCTAGACTCTTTTCTCATTTCAGCAGTTACAGCAATAGCTTCTGCTAAATCAAGTAGATTTCCAAGCTCAAGATAGTTAATTAAAGCAGTGTTAAATAGTTTACTGCTGTCTCCTGGAGCTAAGTTTTTATATCTTTCTTTAAGCTCTTTTATTTTTTCTATTGCTTCCTTCATAGGACCTTCTTCTCTAAATATTCCGACTTTATCCCACATAGTTTGAGCCATTTCAGTTCTTATTTCATTTATATTTTCTGTTCCTTCTTTCTTAAGAAGAGCTTCTATTTCTGCTCTTGCTCTTTCTTCTTCGGCTTTATAGTTATAAGTAGTATCTTCAGGCATATTTTCTGCATATTCTGCAGCTGCTGCTCCAGCAGGCTTACCAAACACAACTATATCAAGTAGTGAGTTTCCACCAAGTCTGTTAGCTCCATGAACAGATACGCAAGCACACTCTCCAACAGCAAATACACCTTTAACAGGTGTCATAGAAGTTTTGTAATCTTCTACATGAATTCCACCCATAGAATAGTGGGCAGTTGGTCTAACAGGTATTGGCTCCTCTATTGGGTCAACACCTTCAAAGTCAATTGCAAGCATTCTAATTTGTGGTAGTCTTTCTTTGATTTTTTGAGCCCCAAGGTGTCTTAAATCGAGATGGACATAAGCATTCATTCCTTCGCCCCATCCTCTACCTTCGAGGATTTCAGTTTCTATAGCTCTTGCTACCATATCTCTTGGGGCAAGCTCCATCTTATTTGGAGCATATCTAGCCATAAATCTTTCACCTTGATTATTTATAAGATATCCACCTTCACCTCTTGCACCTTCTGTTACAAGTATTCCTGTTGACCTGAGTCCTGTAGGGTGAAACTGAACAAACTCAATATCTTTAACAGGAATTCCAGCTCTATAGCAAATTGCAATACCATCTCCAGTAGAACCTATAGCATTAGAGTTTCTTACCCAGTAAACCCTTGCATATCCACCTGTTGCAAAAACTATAGCTTTAGCTTTAATTACATGAACTTCTCCAGTTCTTATGTCTATAGCAATTACACCTCTAGCTTCATTATTATCTATTAAAAGTTCATGAACATACCATTCATTTAAAAACTCAACCCCTTCTTTTAAACATTGTTCATATAATGTATGGAGCATTACGTGTCCTGTTTTATCTGCAGCATAACAAGTTCTTGGGAAACCTGCCCCACCAAAAGGTCTTTGAGCTATTCTTCCATCTGGAAGTCTTGAGAAAGGAACTCCCATATGTTCAAGTTCGTATATTCTTTTAGGAGCTTCTTCACACATAAATTCTATTGCATCCTGGTCTCCTAAATAGTCAGATCCTTTTACTGTATCAAATGCGTGAACTTCTGGGCTATCTGAAGGGTCAACATTTGCAAGTGCAGCGTTTATTCCACCTTGAGCTGCTCCTGTATGAGACCTTGTAGGATATACTTTTGTTATTACTGCCACTCTTACATTTTTATTTTTGTTGGCTTCAAGAGCTGCCATTAATCCACCACCACCAGCTCCAACAATTAAAACATCATAACTAAGCATTTTCGCCTCCTAAAAGTTTCTCGTTTGAAGAATTGTTAAAATTATATCAAGTATAAAAGCATTTGACAAAATGGTAAAATTTAATAATGAGAAGGAAAAAATAATAAATTTGAGGTAAAAAATGCCTGCAGAAGAGAAAAAGCAAATAGATTATGGTGCTGAAGCTATTGATGTAGTTGAAGGTCTTGACCATGTGCGTGCAAGACCTGCTATGTATATTGGTGATATTGGAGAAAGGGGGCTTCATCATCTAGTCTGGGAGCTTGTTGATAATGCAGTTGATGAAGCAATGGCAGGGTATGCCAAGAATATATCTGTTATTATCCATGAAGATGGTTCAATAACTGTAGAAGATGATGGTAGAGGTATACCTGTAGATATACATCCCAAAACAGGAAGACCTGCTGTGGAAATGGTATTTACTAAACTTGGAGCAGGTGGAAAGTTTTCTAAAAAAGCTTATGAGTATTCAGGTGGATTACACGGGGTAGGTGCATCTGTAGTTAATGCTTTATCAAAATGGTTAGTTGTTGAAGTTTATAGAGATGGTAAGGTTTATAGACAAGAATATGAATATGGAAGACCTTTATCAGATTTAAAAATAGTAGGTGAAACACATAGAACAGGAACAAAAGTAACATTTATGCCAGACGACCAGATTTTTGAAACAGTTAAATTTAAGTATGATACTATTGCAAAAAGATTAAGAGAATTAGCATTTTTAAACTCTGGTGTTAGATTTTATGTAAAAGATGAAAGAAAAGATTTAGAAGAAGAGTTTTTATATTTAGAAGGTATAAAAGATTTTGTAAAAGTTTTAAATCAAGCAAAAGACCCATTATTTGATGAAATTATATATATAAAAGATAAAAAAGATAGAGTTTTAGTTGAAGTTGCTTTCCAATATACAAAAAGCTATAACGAAGTTGTAGAAAGCTTTGTAAACAATATCAAAACTATAGAAGGTGGAACACATGTTTCTGGTTTTAGGTCTGCATTAACAAAGGCTATGAATAAGACTTTATCTAATATGAGACTTCCTAAAGAACTGAAAAGTGGAGTAAAAGGAGAAGATTTAAGAGAAGGATTAACTGCTGTAATATCTGTAAAAGTGCCAGAACCTCAATTTGAAGGGCAAACAAAATCTAAACTTGGAAATCAAGAAGTTAAGAAAATTGTTGAATCTGTAGTTGGAGATGCTTTACTTGATTATTTTGAAAAAAATAAAGATGTAGCTGTAAAAATTGCAGAAAAGGCTATTGAAGCAGCAATAGCAAGAGAAGCAGCAAGAAAAGCTAAAGAAGTTTCTAGAAGAAAATCTTTTCTAGAAGATACATCACTACCAGGGAAACTTGCAGACTGTTCAGAAAAAGACCCTGAAAAGTGTGAATTATTTATAGTTGAGGGAGAATCAGCAGGAGGTTCAGCAAAACAAGGTAGAGATAGAATTCATCAGGCAATTCTCCCGCTAAAAGGTAAAATTTTAAATGTAGAAAAAGCTAGAATAGACAAAATCCTATCTAATGAAGAAATTCGCTCCATAATAAATGCTATCGGAACAGGGATAGGATTAAATGTAGAAGATGATGAAGAAGGATTTGATATTTCTAAACTTAGATATCACAAAATAATATTAATGGCAGACGCAGATGTAGACGGAGCTCACATAACAACCCTTCTTTTAACATTATTTTATAGATACTTCCCACAACTGATAGAAAATGGATTTTTATACATAGCACAACCACCTTTATATAGACTTAAAAAAGGTAGAACCACTATTTATGTAAAAGATGATGAAGAACTTGCAAGAATAATTATTGACTTTGCTTCTGATGATTTTCAAATTGAGGGCAAGAACTTAACTAAATTAGAAATTAAAGAGCTTGCTAAAAAAGCAAAAGAATATGCAGACTTAAAGAAAAGCCTTATTAAAAAAAGAGATAAAGAAGTAATAGATGTTGTTTTAAGGCTTGGAATAACTGAAGATGATGTAGTAGATGAAGAAAAAGTTAAACAAATTGTAGAAAAAGCAAAAGAGCTTTTACCTAACTATGAAGTTTATTATGAAAAAGACCAGTTCGAAGGAGCTTTTGACATATTCTTTGACAAGAAAGAAAAATTTGGGAAAGTTTCAACAAAAGTAGATTCAGACTTCTTAACCCTTTATGCGTATAGAAGATTGTTAGAACTAGATAAAGAGTTAAGAGAAATTGTTGGAGAATTACCTATTAATGTAATAACTAAACAAGGTAAAACACAGGTTAATGATTTTGAGGAGTTATTTGATTTAATATGGAATACAGGGCTTAATGGAGTTGAAATTCAAAGGTATAAAGGTCTTGGAGAAATGAACCCAGAGCAACTCTGGGAAACAACAATGAATCCAAAAACAAGAAGACTATTGCAAGTAACTTTAGAAGATGCTGCATTAGCAGATGAAGTATTTTCTATACTAATGGGAGAGAAAGTCGAACCTAGAAAAGAGTTTATAATGAAGTATGCAAAAGAGGTTAGAAACTTGGATATATAGTTTTTTTGAGGTTTATAAAAGATGAAAAGCTTAATTATAGAAATAGCTGATGATAAAACAGAAAAAGAACTTATAAAGTGGATAAAAAGTAAGTTCGGTAAGAAAGTAAAAATAAGAAAAAGTTTAACAAAAGAAAAATTTTTAAAAAACTTGCTTGCTGATAAGGTGCTATTAGACACATCTAATTATAAATTTAATAGAGAAGAAGCCAATGAAAGATAACATTTTTATTGATACAAATATATTTGTTTACATGTATGGCTCAGATAATCAGAAAAAAGAAAAAGCTATCAATATTTTGTATGATAATTTAGAAAAAATTATTATATCTACACAGGTAATTAATGAATTTTCAAATGTGCTACTAAAAAAATTCAAGCTCGATATAAAAACAACAAAGAAAATAGTAAACTCTATTATAGAAACATTTAAGATAGTATTAATCTATCCAGAAACTATCCAATTAGCTTATAGGCTTTTAGAAAAGTATAATTTTTCTTATTACGACAGTTTAATTGTAGCTTCAGCTTTAGAGAATAAGTGTAAAGTTTTGTATTCAGAGGATTTACAAAATGGTTTAGTTATAAGCAAATCTTTAAAAGTCATAAATCCATTTTTATAAGGAGGTAGAGACTTTGGAATATGTTTATTTTGAAGGAAAAATCGTTCCAGAAGAAAAAGCGAAAATAAGTATAAAAACGAATTCTTTTCATTATGGAACAGCTATATTTGAAGGAATAAGAGCATACTATGATAAAGAAACAGATAAAATGTTTGCCTTATTTTTTAAAGAGCACTATGAGAGACTTTTTAAAAATATGAAAGTTTTAAATATGGAAATAGATGAAAGTATTGATGAGCTTGTTGAAATTACTAAAGAGTTAATTAGAAAAAACAACATAAAAAGTGATATTTATATTAGACCAATTGTTTATTTCTCAGATACAGCAATAGGGCCAAAGCTAATTGGATACAATGCGAAGATAGCTATTTATTTGTATCCTCTTGGTGATTATATAGACATAGAAAAAGGAACTAAAGCAATTGTTTCATCTTGGACAAGACTTTATGACAATATGATTCCACCAAGGCTTAAAGTAGCAGGTGCTTATGTAAATAGTGCCTTTGCAAAAACAGAAGCAATTTTAGCAGGTGCAGATGAAGCAATAGTCTTAAATAAAAATGGTTATGTCTCAGAAGGTTCTGCAGAAAATATATTTATAGTTAGAGACGGAAAACTTATAACACCGCCTGTTTCAGATGATATATTAGAAGGAATTACAAGATGGGCTGTAATGGTCATTGCTAAAGATTTAGGATATGAGGTAATAGAAAGAAGTATAACTAGAACAGAGCTTTATATTGCTGATGAAGTATTCTTCTGTGGAACAGGAGCTCAAATATCACCAGTTGTAGAAATAGATAATAGAAAAATAGGTGATGGAACTCCAGGAAAAATAACCAAAGAAATTCAAAGAGTTTATTTTGATGCAGTTAGAGGAAGGATAGAAAAGTATAGACACTGGGTTGAAGAGATATAGTTTCTTATTAAAAAATTTTTATTGAGGTTTTTAACAATGATACTTATGAGGATTTTCCTCATTTTTCTTTTATTTTCACTATCTTCTTTTGCGAACACCCAAAACAACTGTCTAAAATGCCACAATGGTATAGAAGACATAAGAGACCCTAACTCAAAAATGATGAAAGAAATTTTCCATATTGCAAAACTCGCAGGATATCCGCAAAATAGTTGTATAGTTTGTCACGGAGGTAATCCAGAAGCTACTACCAAAGAGAAAGCTCACAAAGGTTCAATAAAGGCATTTTTAGAGGGCCTAAAAACTGACCATGGAACTATAAAAGGGCCTCAAAATTTTTATCCAGACCCAGGAAGCCCCTGGATAAATAAATATACTTGTGGAATGTGCCATCAAGAACAGGTAAAAACTCAATATACATCTTTAATGTTTACAGAAGCAGGTAAAATTCAAGGAACATTATGGGGATTTGGAGGACTAAATGGATACAAACACGATATAGGAAACTACGACGTAAAAACTTTAGATATACATGAAACCTTAGGCACAGAGCAATATAAAAAATATATGGAAGAACTTAAAAAGTTAGAACCACAGGTTTTTCCTAAAAAAATGACAACTTTACCAAAAGCTCCAACAGCAGAAGAAGTTGAAAAAAATCCACAGCTTGCAGTTTATACATATTTAAGACAAGAATGCCAAAGATGCCACACAGGAAATAAAGGTAGACAAAAAAGAGGAGACTATCGAGGAATGGGATGTTCTGCGTGCCACATCCCATATTCAAATGAAGGATTTTATGAAGGAAATGACCCTACAATCCCTAAAAATGAAAGAGGGCATTTATTAACTCATCAGATACAGGCCACAAGGGAAGCAAAAGTTAAAATACACGGAATTGAATATTCTGGGATACCTGTTGAAACATGCACAACCTGTCATAATAGAGGTAAAAGAATAGGAGTATCTTATCAAGGATTAATGGAAACAGCATATAACTCTCCTTTTGCTGATGACGGTTCACCACAACCAAAATTACATACTAAATATTATTTACATCTTCATGCAGATGTTCATCTAACGAAAGGTATGCTTTGTCAAGATTGTCATACTACAAATGATGTCCATAGTGACGGAACTTTAGTTGGTACAAACTTGGCTGCAGTAGAAATAGAGTGTGAAGATTGTCACGGAACACCAAAGAAATACC
>WFXI01000185.1 GCA_015490675.1 Hydrogenothermaceae bacterium | reverse complement strand
GGTTATAGCTATGCAACATTTAAAGGGGAAAATATAGATATAGAATTTATAATTGAAGAACCAGCAGGTTATAAAAGCAAAATTTTAAAATTAGAAAATCTAAATATTGATGCTACTCCTCTTCCTTTTGTAAGTGATTTATTAGAAGATATCATTTATGTAAATGTTGAAGGTATAGAAATTCCTTTACCATCTCCAGAAAGGTTTCATATTCATAAATGGATAGTAGCTCAAAGAAGGCAAAGTTATGTAAAAAAACAAAATGATTTAATACAGGGCTTGGAGGTTTTAAAAGTATGTAATGCAAATAAAATCCACGAACTAACTCAAAATTTAAAAGGAAAAAGAAGAAAACTTTATAAAAAATCAAAAGAGGAAATTAAAGAGTTAGAACTATACTAAAAATGTCCCGTTTCTAAAAAGTGGCATTTTCGGGACACTTGTTATATTATTGGTTTATTAATATATTAAACAAAGTAGTGTGAAATTAAAAAAATTATCGGGACAGGTTAATGGATGAAAAATTAATTGTAGAAAGAAAAAAGTTATTAGACAAATTAGGTGGAATTCCAGAGCCTGTAATAGAAAACAAAGAATGGCTTTATCTACTTGAGGAAGAAACGAGAAATTCAATCCTTATAGAGGGATACTTTATAAATGAAGATGAATTAGAACAAGCTTTAGCAGGAAATAAACCTGTTTCTAAATCTCAAGAAGAAGCAGTTAGATATTTTAAGACAGCAAAATTTATATACAGTCTTGCTTATGAGAACTATAAATCAAATGAGTTTTTATTTGGTATTCCATTAATCAGACAGATAAATAAAGAACTTGGGTTTAACGGTGAATTTAAAAAAGAAAAAATTAAAATAGCAGGAGCAAAATTTGAACCTCCAGAAAGCTATATAGAAGAGTGGATGAGAATTTATATTGATTATGTTTACAATTTAAATGAAAACTTTTTTAATAGAATTTGTGTATCACACGCATTTTTTGAAGAAATACATCCATTTACAGATGGGAACGGTAGAACTGGAAGGATACTTCTAAACTATATATTAATAAGCAATGGATATCCATTGGTTATAATAAAAGGCACAGATAAGAAGAAGCAGTTCTACTACAAAGGATTAGAAGAATTTGATAGCCAGTTATTTGATCTATTTATTAAATACAAAAATATACCACTAGACAAACAAGAAGTTTCTAAAAAGTTAAAAGAAGCAAAATCAGATATTTTAAAAAAACTAATACTTGAAGCATTAAGAGAAAGTTTAGATAGACTAATAATTGCAAAATATGAGGATAAAGGGACAAAGCTTGAGCCTGTAAATAAATTACTAAAAGATTTAGGATACTCTCCAGAAAGCACAAGACAGTTAATAAAAAGAGGCAAGATAGTGGCTGTGAAAATTAAAAAAACATGGTATTCTACAAAGGATTTAGTCAAAATGTTTTTAGTTTAGATTGAGTATATTTATAAAAAAGTTGCTAATGATTATTACTCTATTTTTTTCTAAGTTTCTAAGAAAATTTTTAAAACTTCTATATAAAAGTTAAATAATTGCAATTCATAAAAAAAATATTTTTCAGCAATGTTAGAAAGTTAGAATAAAAAAACCTCATTAACATTATCTATCTTTTGAATGAGGCTTATTTTATCGTAATGAATAAAAGGTGGTTCACTACAATGAAGCTGAAGAATGTTCTAATCTTTGATTTAAAACCTTGAAAAAATATTATTTGCAAAGAAAAATTTATGCTAAGAAAGTGGGTAATAAATTGATATGGGATAAAGTAAATTTTTTAACTAAGATAAGATAAAAATAAAACACATTTTACACGAGTTAATAAATAAATAACACGTGTCATAGTATAATAAACATCGTAAATAACCCAATTCAGACAGGTAAAGGGGACAATAGGCGGACTTCGTAATAGTGAGAATAGAAAACCATTATCAATTAAAGGTTATACTTGCAGGGATAGAGGGACTCAAAATCCCCTGCCCGCAAGGGCGTGCGGGTTCGACTCCCGCTTCGGGCATTTGGTTTTTAGGGATTTTCCCAAAAAATGCTATTTGGTTTCAAATCCTGAAAATTCATCAAAAATTCTACAATTCGGTGGATATATTGAAGATATGTAAATTAAGCATTTATGCATCTAAAATTTTTTTATTTACTTGAAGTAAATATATTTATAAGACTTTCACACTTTAGTTAAATACTACTGTATCAATCTAATTATAACCTAATACAGAAAAGGCTTTGCAGAAATTTTTTTGTTTCTATGGGTAATTTTTTCACACTTTTGTTAAAGCCGACTGACTGTCTCACGGAAATAAATTTTGTTATTCTTTGTGTAGATAAAGATTTTAGTCCGTCTTACTCAATGGGGTTTTGAGTGATTTTCTGTTGGTTTTGACTGTCTCAATCTGTTAAAGGCGAGTGTCTCACGAGTGTTAAAGGCGACTGTCTCATCAGGAAAGCTTTGGTATATCTGGTTTATATCCAAAGTGTTAAAGGCGAGTGTATCATCCATCTAAGAAGTTTAAGGATAAGAATTAGGCTTTTTCTGTAAGCTCTTTTTCTAACTTTTTCTTTAGTCTTTTAACTGCTATTTTAGGATTGTATTTTAATGCGAGGTTTAGGATTTGAAGAGCTTCTTGTTTGTGGGGTGTTTCTGCGAGTTTTTCCCCAAGTTCCTTTAATACTGGAGATATATATCTTCTGTTTTCTTCTTTTTCTTTGTTTATCAGTTCTTCTAAAAATCCTTTATTTATATAGATTTCAAAGTATGCTTTAAATTCTTCTGGATTCTTTGTACTGGTCTGTTCTAATATTTTTGCTATTACGGTTGCTTGTGTTGATAGTCTACAGTGGTCTATAGCAAGTTCCAACAGCTTTTCTAAATCTTTTATTGGTAGTTCTTGGTCTGTTTCTCTTAGTTTTTCCTCTAATCCCCAGCAAAATTCTCTATTTGCAAGGGCTATTTTAAGTAGTTCTTCTGTTTCAATGCTAAATCTTTTTTTGCTTAAAAAGCTGGGTAATTTTGAAATATAGGCTTCTTCATCCTGTAGACTTTTTATGACTTCTTGTTTAAACTCCTTTTTATTGGAATACAAAAAGGCATTATTTACTTGATATTTGAGATAATATTTTCCATTTTTTCTCAATAAACTTTTTACATTTTCTAAAAAGAATTGTCCGTAAGAATGGTATCTGGTTATTTCTCCTGTTTTTTCACTTATTTTGAAAAGGAATAGATGCATATCTTCATTATCTGGGTCATCAAGGGTCAGTTCTTTATATCCATAAACAACTACATATATCATAGGTTCGTTGTAGAATATGGCTACTTCAAAAGCTTTGACTCTTGGTGGAAGTTCTAAATAAGTTTTTATTCGGTATTTTAGGTCTAATAAATATAGTCTTTCTGGTTTTTCTGGTTTTGTATATCTGTAAGCAAATCTATCTTCAAATAGATAATGAGATATTTCATCATAGGGAAAATCTGTAGCTTTCTCTAATTCTTTTGCAAGTTTTCTTGATAAGTTTTTATATCTAATTGGTAGTTCAAACTCTTCCGGTTCCTCTGGAGTTGCGTCTTTGGGTAGGACTTCAACAGATGGTTTGGGTTCTTCTTGCTTTGGTTCTGGTTGGGTTTCTTCTTTTTGTTGTTTTTTGTGTTTTCTCTCTTTTAGAGCTTTTGCAATACCGTATCCTATAGCGTAGTATATGAAAAAGGCTATAATTAGTTCGTCTGTGGTCATTTTCATAGTCTCGTCATTATACATTGCGATGGTAAGAAAAAGGGAAATGAGAGCTACTTTCCAGTTGAAGTATTTTTTTAGTTTTTCTTTTAATTTTCCCATAATTATGCCTTCAAAAAAGCATTAGTGAAAATTCTACCATATTTTTAAACAATGTTAAAAATTAAATTTAAAAAATTTTGTTAGTCCTGGTGTTTTCTTTTTGCTCTGTGGATGCATTCTCCGAGCTGGATTGAGGCTTTGATGCCCAGATTTTTTTTAGAAATTCTAATAATGCCTTTCTATTTTCTATAGGCTCTTTTTTTAAGATATTTATTACCTCTTGTTCTAAAGGGTCTAATTCTTTAGGTTCTGTTTTATCTGGTATGTTTATCAAAGGAGTTCCTACGCCAGTTAATAACCAGTTTATATTTACTCTAAACTGTTTTAAAAGTTTGTTTGCTATTTCATAATTTATTTCAGATTTACCTTGTTCCCACGATGCAAGAGTAGTCCTTTTTACACCTAATGCTTTTGCTAATTCCGATTGGGATAGTTTAAGTAAATTTTCCCTTAAATACTTTAATCTCTGTCCAATTACTTTTTTTGTTTCCATTTCATACCTCCTAACTACGAAAAATTTATCTATACGAAAAACTTGACACTACGAATTTTTCGTATATACTAATTTTAAACACTGTCTAAATAAGTATATCAGTGGAGAAGATAAAATGAGTTTGGCAGTCCCTAAAGAGGTGAAGATAGAGTTTTTGAAGAAGGACATAAGCATTAGCAAATGGAGTAGGGACAACAATTTTGACAAGGTTATGGTGGTTTATGTTTTATCTGGGAAGGCAAAAGGTGGTAATTCTGGAAGAAAAGGTGGGGAACAGGTTAAGCAAATCGTAAAAGCACTTAAAAGAGACTTTCCACAGCTATTTGAAAAAGGACTTGTTAGAGATGTTGTGGGAGTTTAAAAGATGGAAAAACTAATAGAAGTTTTAGAAATTGGATTTTCGGTCTTATCTGCTTCAATTATAACGCTAATAGTAGTGCTTTATACAAAGCTTTCAAATATTGAGGATATTCTTAATCAAAAATTTAGAGGCAAAGAGGAATGATGGAATTAGGCTTTTTTTTTATAGGCTTTGCGATATTTTTGCTAGCCTTAGATGCAGAGCAACTAATAAGAACTTGGAAAGAATTTGAATGTAAATCTAAGGACTCCAATAAAAATCAAGATGACAATGGCTAAAGAAATGAACATTAGGAGAAAGTTAAAAATAGGTGGACTTAGTTTTTTCTTTAAAAAAGCAATTATTACAAGTGAAAGAACAAGAAGCATTAAAAACAAAACATACTCTGCAAAATCTCCATATGGAAAAGATAGCTTAAACTTACCAAATAATTCAATACTCATACAAACCACTATAAGTAAAAATTTTCAAGGTTTGTTTTACATTTTTGACAGGATTTGAAAAATGTGGGTTGATGTTTTAACGCTGCAAAAGGCTTTTGGAATAAGCAGAGCAACAGTTTTCAGAAAAGCAAACGAAGAAAACTGGCAAAGAAGAAAAGTTTACAATGACTTAAACATTGCGAATGGCGTTAAAACAGAGTTTTATGTTGAAAATCTGTCAGAAGAAGAAATTGCTTTAATAGAAAAAGCAAGAAAACAGCTGGAAAAAGAAAAACTACAGCTTCTTAAGAAAACTAAAACAGGTTCTAAGATTCATCCGGCACTTTTTAAACTGGTTTATCCAGAGAGCAATTTAAAAGAGTTTCAAATAAGCCTTAAAACAGCCTACTTTATCAGTCAGCAAAAAACATTTAAACAGTTAAAAAGATTTTTCCATAAAGGCTATATATGGCAGATTGAAGATGGGGAACCAAAAATCATATCAAACCATTATAAAGAAGATTTCAAACTTTACTACAAACTTGCAAAAACAAAATCACAAAGAGAAAAACTGGTAAAACTATACAAATACCTAAAAGCTGTAGAACTTGCAGGTGGAGTCTACAAGGCAACCAAAATCCATAAGTTTAATGTTCCTTTCACCCAAGAGGAACTGCAAATAATATCAGATGAAGCATTAGCCAGAAAAATTGAGAAAAAGCCTATTGGCGTAGAAATTTACTGGTGGATAAAGACATATCTCCAGAAAGGTTTTAAAGGGTTTTTACACCGCTCACACAGAACTCCAATAGAGCTAATGTATGAAGTTTTAAAAGAAGATGATGAAATGTATAGCTGGACGATAAATAAAATGCTCTATCCAAGATTTTATAAAGGAAAAGTTCAGCCACCAATCCCGTTCCTCAAGATTTGGAACGGATATGGAGACATAAAAGGCTTAAAACACTTTTTTGAAAGAAAAGGCTTTGAAAGATTATCTTCAAGAAGAACCATTTACACATTTAAAGATTATCTAATCAAACAAGTTTGGGGAAGTGAAAAAGCTTACAGTGAAGCATACCTAAAAGAAGTAGCAAAACTTACAGGACAGGAGAAAATTTACAAACAAGAATATCAAAAACGCAGAATTTCTAAAGGCGAGCTTGATATTGGTATTGGTAAACACCACTACTGGGAAATGGACGCTTCAGGCTTAAAACTTCACCTTGCATCAGAAGGAAAAGACTACAATGTATTGCTCTTTATTGATAGACACACAAGAGAAATAATTCACTATGAATTTGTAGATAAAAACAAAAAACACTACAACGCAGAATTTAACAAATACAAAGTAGCAAAAGCAATTAAAGATGCAATCTTAAAAACAGGCTATCAGCCTAAAAAGTTTGTGTTTGATAATGCTAAAGCTTATCTATCAGACCTTGTTCAAGATGGACTTGAATTTTTAGGCATTAAGTATGTAAGAAAGGATCCTTATGATTTTAGAAAACTCATTGAAAGCCTGTATAAAGAACTTAAACTTGCAATAGACTTTGTATCATCAGAAGAAAAACAAAGCCTCGTATTTAAAGAAGATACAATAACAATAGGTAGCCTTTCAGAAGCAAAAACAATAATAGAAAAAGCAGTAAATCTATTTAACAAACAAATTACCAGGAACCAAAACGCAGATATAGCTGGCGATGTTGCAATAGAAAGTGAAGTAGAATTTGCATTTGCAGAAAAAACAGAAGTTAATATCACAGATGGTAGATTTACATTTAACAAGCAAAAATACTACATTTCAGACTACATCTCACAATTTGATTATCTAAGCTGGGGCAGAAAACCAAAACTAAAAGCATTAGTTGTAAGGAACTTAGATGATGCAAACACACTGCATATTTATCTGCAGGTAGATGCAAACGACGAAAGCACACTTAAGTTTAAAGGCAAATACTACAAATATCTAACTTCCATATCTGCAGATAAAAAACAAAAAACAGTAATAGAAGAAATAACAGAGCAAAAAGCTAAAAAAGCTCTAAAACAAAAGGCAAACAGATACTTACAAAAATACGCAGAAGCTCTAAACGAGCAACAGCTTTGGGAAGAAGATGAAGAAGATGTGCCATTTGCACCAGAAAACCCTGTAAAAGTAGAAAGCTCAGACATAGAACCAGAAGCAATAGACTTTGTAGAAGAAGAAACAAAAATAGACCCACTTATCCTGACAAGCGATTTAGAAACAATAGAGCTACTATCAGACAAGCTCTACACAGACAGATTTTTCATAGAAAACCTCAATCAAGAGCAAAAGGCTTACATCCTATCAAAAATAAAAGACTGGAAAGAAAAATACGGCAGTTTATACAGCTTTGAGATAAACGAAATTGAAAAAATTTTAAAAGGAGGTGCCCACGATGAGACACCAGTTAACTAACTTCACCGAGAACAGAATTTACCACGCTTTACAAGAAATTATAGCAGAGCTGAAAGAATTAATGCAAGACCCACAAGAGGAAGCATTTGCAGTGCTTGAAACAGACTGGGGACACGGCAAAACAACATCAGCTAAAAAGATAGCTCAAGATATGGAAGATGTATTTTACCTACCATTTAGAATTCCAATCCAAAAAGGCGGATACAGAAAGTTTATCAAAAAGGTTGCAGAAACAATTGGCATAAATCCAAGATGGGGAGTTGACGCAACAGAAGAAGCGATAAGCGAGTATTTGAAAGATAAACAAGTGGTTCTAATCATAGATGACGCTCACAAATACCTCAAAAAAGAAGAAATTAGAGACCTACTTAAAAGCTGGATAGAACACGACAGAATGTTAATCGTTCTACTTGCAAACAAAGGCATAGTAAACCTAATCAGCAAAAACGAAGGCTTATTCAAAAGAATGAGAATTTACAAAAAGGTAGAAAAAATATCTGTTAGCGAGTTTAGAAGCTACTGTCAAAAGTTAGGTTTAGATGTTTCAAAACTAAATGGCGATGCAAAGAAAATAACAGATTTAGCAAACAAGCACCACTTTACAACAATAGACCTGATAGAAGCTATTAAAACAGTTAAGAAGATAATCAGAACCAAAAAAGACAAAGTTCCAACATATTCAGACTTTGAAATAGCATTTACAAAACTTGCTTTAAAGGAGGGCTAAGTGATGGAATTTTTCAAAGGGCTATTTTTTGGCACTTTGTTTGTCAGTTTGTTTTATGCAGTTGTAGTGATGGTTTTATACGACCTGCTTCAAAAAGCAAGACAAGACTATCAAAGCCTTTTAAAGTCAGCACTTGAAGATATAAGGAGGCTAAAGTGTGAAGCCTGCAACAAAGAAACAGATGGACTTCATAATAGACCTGTTTTCAAAGCTATCAGAGGAGAAGGTAGTTGAGATATGCGAAAAATACGATTTTGTAAACCTGACAGTAAAAGATGCAAGCAAACTAATACAGGAACTACTGCAAGAGGTTAAGAAAAATGGAAATCGTTAAGTTAGTTGGGGTTTTTATTTCAGGAGTTTTATTTGCCTCAATTGGTTGGGGTTTTGTTTGTTTGGTGCTCTGGCACATGTATTTAGAGGTAGAAAGGGAAATAGAAAAACTGAGAAAAGAAAGATTAAGAAAACCTTACAAACTTTTATAGAGGAGGTAAAAGCTATGACAAAAGCAGAACTTGTAAAGGAAGTTTCAAGCAAAACAAACCTTACCAAAAAGAAAGCAGAGGAAGTTATTAATGCAACATTTGAGGAAATCTCAAGAGCTCTACAGCGAGGAGAAAGACTGCAGATACCAGCATTTGGAGTGTTTTATGTAAAAGAAAGAAAAGAAAGACAAGGCAGAAATCCCAAAACAGGCGAAAAAATCACAATCCCAGCAAAGAAGGTTGCAATTTTTAGGGTTTCAAAGGCTTTAGAAAGCAAGCTAAACGAAGGAGGGTAAACAAATGCAGTTTACAAAAGATGAGCTTTTATCAGTGATTGTTATGGATTTTGCAAAACAGAAAATCGGACAGACATGTTTTACAGAAGGAGAGGTTGTTGAATTCGTTCAAAAACTGTTAGAAACAGCAAAAAGAGACCAAAGAGTAGAGTTTATGCTGACTTTAACATTATCTCAAATACTGATTGAATACATGACTGGCAAGACAGAACAGCAAGTAAAAGATGATTTTGTGTCAGCCCAATTAAAGAGAGATTTAATTATAAACCATTTTCAACACAATCAAGGAGGAAATTAAAATGGAAAAAGCCATTATGCCAAAAGGTTCTAACCTTATTCAACAAAACTACATAACAGAAGAAGGATTAGATATTGTAAACAGGCACATAAGCTTATTTAAACAGTTCATACAGTCCCAGATGGTAGAAGGAGTTGATTACGGATACATAACAAACAAAGATGGGAGACCTATTTCTGACAAACCTATTTTGTTTAAATCTGGAGCAGAAAAACTTGCAATGCTTTTTAGTTTTTCACCTATTTACGAAGTTGACAAATACGAAGACTGGGACAAGGGCATTTTCAGATACGAGGTTAAATGTTCCCTTATCAGCAGAAAAACTGGAGAAGTAATTGCCGAGGGACACGGAATTGCCCACAGCAAAGAGAGAAAATACAGAAGCGAAAAAGTAGACCCTTTTGATCTTCCAAACACACTGCTAAAAATGGCTAAAAAAAGAGCATTTGTTGATGCAATTTTACTTGCAACAGGTGGAAGTTTCTTTTTCACGCAGGATTTAGAAGATAGTGTAGAAAACCATGTTGATGACACTATAACAGAACCACAAATAAAGAAAATCAGTGTTTTAGTTAAGGAACTTGGATGGACTGATGAACAGTTTAAACAATGGCTCAAAAAAGCTGCAGGAGTAGACAGCAGAAAAAGCCTAACTAAACAGCAAGCAAGCAAAGTAATAGAGCATCTACAAAACAAATTAGAAGAACAACAGTAGTAAAAAAGAGGGGCTATTTTTAGCCCCTACCCCTCTACCAATGCGAGGATAAAGCGATGATAACAGAAAAACAAAAAGAAAAAGTAAACCAGCTATTAGATATTATAGCCGAGCTTTCAGAAGAGCAACTACAGTATTTAAAATCTCTTATAGAGCAAGCAAAAACACAAAGAATAACCTTGCCTTATAAGTTTACAGATATACACGGCACAGAATACATAATCACAGTAAGTGGACATTGCTATATCCATCTTCCCAAAGCAGGCAAAAGAAAGGAACGGAAAATCGGCAGGTTTGACTTTTACACAAAAACATTAATCAAAGAAGAAAGAAAACCACAAAACGCATTTTTTTACAGCCTCAAAGGCTTTGGAATGCCTTATTATCTAATTCAATTTTTACACCAAGCATTTAAACTACAAAAAATCAGAGTAGAAGTTTATCACCACTTATCAGCAAGCTTTTATGAAACAGATGTATCAACACTTTTTGACAAAGGCGTAATTTTAAACTTCAACAAGAAAAAAGGAATGGAACTAAGAATTTACCTGCCACTGGAGCACTGGAAAAAAGTTTTATAACAAAAATGCAAATTTGTAAAAAATGTAAAACAAATTTGAATTTTTTTTACACAAAATAGTTCCTATGAATAAAAATCTGGAGAACAAAAATGGGGAAAAATCTTATTTTAAAAGCTTTTACAAATGACAAATATAGCCTTACAGAAACAGAAGAAGCCGTTGAGGTTCCTTTTGTAGTTTTAAGAGCAAGCTCAACAATGACACCAGAAGTTAACGGGGAACCTGCCACAACAGTTTTCACACTGGAAGCTGTAAACAAAATAAAAGACAGTATAGTTGGCAAACCTGTTTTACAAGACCATTACGAAAGTGTTTCAAACATAGTTGGAGTAGTATCATCTGCAAAAGTAGAAGAAGACACACTAATTGCCACAGTGAAAATTCCAAAAACAGAAGAAAAGCTAATTTCCTTAATCAAACTAAAACCTTCTCCTATCAATCAGGTATCTGTAGGTGGGTATATCAAAGCTTATGAAGAAACAGAAAACGGACTTTTAATAACAGACTTTGAAGTAAAAGAACTATCCCTTGTAATACAGGGAGCATCTCCAGATACAAAAAGACTTGATGCAAAAAATTCAAATAAAAAGGAGGAAAAACAGATGGACGAGCTAAAAAAACTACAGGAAGAAAACGCAAAGCTCAAAGCACAGCTTGACGAGCTTCAAAAAAAGCTTGAAGCAAAGGAGCAGGAACTAAACCAGCTCAAACTATCAGCCTATAAGGCAGAAAAACTTGCAGAAATTCCACAACATCTACAGGCACTTGCAAAACCAGCAATTGAAGTGGCAACTACAAAAGAAGCAGTAGACAAGCTTGTAGAGGAATACAAAAAACTACAGGCAACACAGGTTCCGACTTTCAACACACCTGCTCCAGAAACAAACCAAAATCAAACAAATCCATTTTTAATCATCTAAGGAGGTAAATCAAAATGGCAAAAGTAAAAGAAGGAGACAGAATAGCATTTGTTAACAACACAGGCTCAGAAATAAAAGGCGGTTCACTTATTAACGCAGATGGATTTTACGGAGTAGTTTACAAAACAGTCAAAAACGGTGAAGATGGCGTATTAATTATTGAAGGTGCTGTAAAAGTAGAAGCTTCTGACCCAACAGTAGCCATAAACAAAGGCGATAAAGTGGTCTACGCATCAGGAAAGGTTAATAAGGCTACAGGAACTTCTGGAGAAATTTTAATCGGTAAAGCATTAGAAGACAAACCAGCAGGACAAAAAGAACTCTTAATCAAACTAAATCCGTTCTACTACTAAAAAGGAGGTTAGTAAAAGATGTTAAATTTCTTTCATAAACACACACCAAGTGAAGTAATTAGAAATCCAAAACTTATGGCTCTTTTTGCAGATGGACTTTCAAGCTATATGCAAGCAGGAGTTTATGATGAGAAAACACCACTTACTTATGAGGAAGGCAGAAAATACATAGAACAAAAACTACAGGCAAACTTAGCTTCACAGGCTCCATCGTTTATAACACAGCCTCAAAAGCCTAAAGTTGTTAGAGTAGATGACATACTTCCAGAAACAGACACAAGATATTTAAGAATATTTACCTCTATACCTTCAGATAGCGAAGCCGAGATTTATCAAAGGGTAAAACAGGCTATTACTATCAAAAAGATTTCAGAAGGGGAAGAAGTTGAGTTCTTAAGTGGAATATCTGGAGATGAAATAACTGTCAAAAACATAACATGGGCGGCAGGTGTAAGGTTCCCGAGAAGCTGGTTTGATGATAATAAGGTTTTCCAGATAACAAATCTTATACAAGTCTCAAAAAGAGAATTTTTAAACAACAAGGCAGGATTTTTCTACTCACTTCTTGCAAATCAAAGCTATAAGTCTGTAAACATTGACACCACCTCTTATGACAAAGTAATAAGCTCACTTAACAATGCTTACGCACAGCTAAAAAGAAACATAAAAGCTGACCTTGTTGGGAAAACAATTTACATCGTATGCTCTCCAGAACAGGCAGAAATCTTTGAACAGGCAAAAGTTGACAGCTTAGTAAAAGCCCAAAGAGGAAAAAGACTGAGATTTAATTACGAAATCATAGATACAATTCACCTGTCAGCAGATGACCCAGCATTTATGGTAGTTGGAAAAGCTGACCAGTATGCCCAAATAAGACAACCTTTCAAAGCAGACCAGAACTTTAGAATAGAAACCCTTGAGGTTGAGATTGTATTCAGTGAAAGGTTTAACGGTGTAATCCTTTCTACAGATTACGGATTAAAACTTAATATTCAGTAAGGAGGCTGAGAATGTTTGAAGTAATTTTACAACTTGGAAATCAACAAATAGTTGCAAAATGTAAAGTTCCATCTACAGCTGTAGCAAGTGCATTTATGAGCCAGATAACAAAAGACCCAGCAAAAGCACAGGAACTTATCTATAACGAAACAGTTTTAAACAAAGAAGAAGTAGAAAAAGCCTTTGAAAAATATCCTTTTGCCAAGCTTTCTTTAATTAACAAGATTTTAGAAAGACTTGGACTTACGACAGATGCGATTGTAAGAGAGGTAGAAGAACAAAAAAACTAATTTACAAAAACCCAGTCCTGCAAATGGAAACACTTATACTAAAGCACTTTAAACACATTCCGCAGGACTGGGAAACCTTTAAAAAAAGAGCTTCACAGGCTATGTATCTGGAGGAACTGGAAAACGAAAAACTAAAAGCATTAATGGGAATAGATGAGTAGCTTTGTAAAAGAGGACATCTTTCAAATAGAGGATAGCTCTGATAAATCAGAAAGAAAAAAGAAAGCAGAGAATGATTTCTGGTTTTTTTGTAACTATTACCTTTCCCATAAATTTTATTCAGAGCCAGCTCCTTATCAAAAGCTTTTAATTGAACTCTTTAATACAAGAAACGCTACTCCAGAGCTTGTTGAGAAGTTAAAAGAATGGACAGAACCTGAGATTTGGAAGTATTTAATTCCAAAAAAGAATATAAAGGGAATAATCAATATAGAACCAAGAGGACACGGAAAAACAACAAGAGCAGAAGCTTACCTTTTATGGAACGCTATTTTTGGAAAACATAAAACCATTATGGTTATTGCTTCTTCAGGAGATGCTGCTAAAGAGATACTTGAAAATATAAAACTTGAAGTTGAGGAAAACGAACGGCTTCTTGAGGATTTTGGAGAACTGGAAGGTTCTCCTTGGAGAACAGATTACATAAAGTTTAAAAATGGAGTTTCTATATCAGCAAGAGGGATTGACGGAAGAATTAGGGGGTCAAGAAAAGGAGCAAAAAGACCAGACCTCATTCTCTGTGATGACCTTATAAAAGACCAAGATGCAGAAAGTGCAACCAAAAGAAGAAAAATTTATAACCGTTTCAAAAGGGCTGTTTTGCCTATGGCAGATAGAGATGCTTTTGTAATTTTCACGAATACAATACAGCACCACGATGATTTACCCAGCAGGCTACTTAAAGAATATGAAGAAGGAAAACATAATGAATGGTTCGCTGTATTTTTCGCAACACCTTTTAAGGATAAGAATGGAAACTGGAGAGCTCTCTGGGAAAGCTACTGGGATTTAGAAAGACTTAGAAAAAAAGAACAACAAATAGGTTCCACTGCTTTTGCTCAGGAATACAGGAACAGACCTCGCTCAGAAGAAGATGTAATTTTCAAAAAAGAATGGTTCAGGTTTTACAACATTGAAGATATATGGAATAAAAAGCTTGAAGTTATTATGGGTGTTGACCCTGCTACAGGGAAAAAAGATGGAGACTACTCAGCAATAGTTACCGTAGGAAAAGATAAAGATACAGGTCTTTATTATGTGCTGGATGCCTATGGAGAAAGAATTTCTGACCTACAGTTTATTAAGAAGCTTATTGAAAAATACGAATTTTACAGACCTAAAAAAATCATATTTGAAGCACAAATATTTCAAGAGCAGTATAAAAATACTGTAATGAGAGAAGCTTCAAGGCAGGGAGTTCATCTACCAATAAAACCTGTAAAATCATCTGCTCCTAAAGAGGTCAGAATTAAGTCCTTAGAACCACTTATAGAAAACGGTTTAATACTGTTTAGAGAAAATCAAAATCTATTATTAGAGCAGTTAGAAGAATTTCCTAAAGGGCATGATGACCTTCCAGATGCTCTCGCTTATGCTGTGAGAGATTTTGAAAGCAAATCAAGGCAAAAACCTAAATTCTTAGACTTTGACATTTTTGAAAAGGTTCTTGGGGGATAGCTATGACAGAAGAAAAAAAGAAGGAACTACTTTTTGACCTTATAAGAGCAAAAGAAAGGATAAATAGGGTTTTCAAAGAAGTTTATAACTCTGCTGTTATTGTTGATTTTGAAGGTTTTGTAAAAGAAAAAAGCAAGGAAAAATTAGGAGAAGTTAAAGAAAAATACACTATACAGGAAGCAAGCAAAGTTCTGGGACTTACAAGGCAAACCATCTATTACCACATAAGGATGGGAAGAATTTCAACAGAAAACGGCAAAATCTCTTTTGAAGATTTAGTAATTTTAGCGGCAAGGAGTTTAGACTAATGTTTGGCAAAATTCTTTCACCAATAAGAAGACTATACCAGTTTGTAGAAATAAATCTATTTTCTGCAGAAGATGATTTAACCCAGCTTGACCCGGAAGTTTTAAAAGAGCTTTATAGAAACAGTTTGTTTGTAAAGGCAATAGTAAACATAACAGCAAGTTTTGTTTTCCCACAACCCCCAAATATAGAATGTGAAGATAAAACGGCAGAAGATATCCTAAACAAAATATGGCAGGACAATTACGAACTACTTATAACCCTTGCAAGAGACGCATCACTAACAGGAAATGCATATTTAAAGATAGGATACAAGAACGGGATAGATTTATTAGAAATTTACCCGTCAAAAGTCCAGATAATACCAGTGCCAACAGACATAAGAGAGTATGAAAAAATCAGGATATTTCACATTTTGCCATCTTACTTAGAAAACACTCCAACCTACGAAATAACGGAAGAATACACGAAACAAACCATAAAGATTTATCAGAACGGACAGCTCTACAGCCAGATAGAAAACCCTATAAAAGAAATTCCAGTAGTCCACATAGCATATAACAGGTTTTCAAATGAGCTATTTGGAACAGGAGATATAAACGAGGCTGTATACAGCCTAATTAGCCAGTATGAAAGAGTTCTCTCGTCTGCTGTTAAAAACTTTGAATATCACGGACAACCTATGCCAGTTGCAAAAGTAGAAGATATAGACGGCTTTGCAGAACAAATAAAAAAGCAAGATTGGAAAAAACAAAAAATGCTAACAATAGGAAAAGATGAAGATGTTAAATTCCTTGAAGCTACAAACATATCATCAGATGCAAAAACTCTATTAGAAGTTATTTTTTACAACATTGTAATCTTAAGTGAAACTCCAGAATTTTTAATGGGAGTTCATACTCCATCTTCTTATGCTTCTACAAAAATGCAAATGCACCCGATAGTTCGTAAAACAAAAAGGTATCAAAGCACTTTTAAAGAGAAGTTAAAAGAAGCTAATAGACTAATCCTAAAATCCCTTGAAATGTTTGAAAACTATAAATTCTCAACTTATGAAACTACGGTAAACCTTGAACCACCAGACCAGAAAGACATAGAAATATACACGAAATCCGTAAGCCAGCTTGTATCTGCAGGGATAATAACAGCAGAAGAAGGAAAAGAGCTTATGAAGGAAGTATTACCTCAAATTATAAACGATGAAACAGAGGAACCAACTCCAAATAACTGGGAGGAATACGAAAATGCAGGTCAAACAGATAAAGCAAATAATTGAAAATTACATAAAAGACAGTATACCGGCTGTTCCTGTGCTTGGAAAAGTTGTGAAAGTTTATGAAACTGACGGAAAAGCAAACTTTAACAACTGTATCTACTCTGCAGATGTGCAGGTTTTAATGCTTGATGAGGGAGGAAATTTCATTGACAGTGAAGTTATTATCCCTGATGTTCCGATATTATCAATAGGCATTGGAAACAACAGAGGTATATTCTTTTTACCTGCAGTAGGCTCAATAGTAAAGGTAAGCTTTTTATATGGAAGCTGGGCATATCCAGTAATAGATGGAGTTTTGCCATATTTTTCAAGTATTCCAGAGCATAAAAAAGATGATTTAAATGTATATGTGCCAAATAACAAAAATGAAGAGATAAAAAACCTATGGAAGGGAAATTATGGGAAAGTAGAACTTAAATCTTCACAATACAATCTAACAGGAAACACTATAATAAATGGAAACCTGCAAGTGAATGGAAACATAATTGCCAGCGGGCAAATAGCTGATTTATCAGGAAATAAAGGAAATCTGTCAGATTTAAGAAACACTTTTAATACTCATACACACAAACACGGAAATGATACAACCACGCCACCTAATCAAACAGTTGGGGCTTAATATGGACATCTACCTAATAAACGGAAATTTTCAAATAGACGGCACTGGAGATTTAAAGATAATAAATGAATATCAAACTTTAATTCAGGACATTTATAACCGCATTAGAACAACAAAAAGTTCTCATTTTCATCACCCGGATTACGGGATAGATTTGGTTGATTATTTAAACGCAGATATGGATGATTTAACACTTCTTGAGTTTATAAATGAGCTTCAGGAAGAAATAGAAAAAGACCCAAGAGTTCTTGATTGTGAGATAGAGGTAAATAGATACCAAGAAGGTATTAGATACACTGCAAAAATAACACCAATAGATGATGCACCTTTTAGCTTAGAAATAGGAAAACAAAGCATTAAAGTCATTGCGGAGGCTAAAGATGAGTAATCCAATTATAGATAGCCTAATTCCGGAAAAAACAATAGAAGAACTTCTTCAACAGTCTATACAGGAAGCAAAACAAAAATTACCGCAGATAAAAAACTACAATGTAGGTGGAGCATTCAGAACACTACTTGAGATAGATGCACTGCTTCACAGCGAGCTTTGGGAATTTTTGAAATATCACATTGTGCCAAACATGTTTGTAGTATCTGCAAGAGGAAAATGGTTAGACTTACACGCAGAAACTTTTGGAATAAAAAGAAAACCAGCAACAAAAACAAAAGGAGTAGTAGTTTTCAAAAGAACTGCTGATGGAAATATAAAAATCCCACTTGGAACTATTGTAAAAACAAAACCAGATATTTTTGGCGAAAGCCTGTCTTTTAAGACTATAGAAGAAAAGGTTCTAACAGAGGAACTCAATGAAATTCCGATAAAGGTTGAAGCCGTAGAAGAGGGAAGCAAGTATAATGTAGCACCCTATATGATTAATACCTTAACAACATATTTACCAGTAGAGGTTGAAAATAGAGAAAACTGGATACTTGTTGAAGGGACTGATGAAGAAGATGACGATAGTTTAAGAAACAGAATACTTCTTGTTTGGAATACAAAATCATTGTTTACAGATGACTATTACAGGTATCACATATTATCAATTCCAGAAATTGTAGACTGCTATATAGACAACCAACATCCA
The DNA here is from genome assembly GCA_015490675.1 of Hydrogenothermaceae bacterium. Lineage (GTDB taxonomy): Bacteria > Aquificota > Aquificia > Aquificales > Hydrogenothermaceae > Hydrogenothermus. The sequence goes on along the minus strand of WFXI01000185.1, from coordinate 7,144 downwards.
AGGGGACAAGGAACTGTAGATATATACATTGTTTCTACAAATGTAATTCCATCTCAAGAAGTATTAGATAAAACACAACAGTTAGTAAACGAAATAAAAACCCCTGCTTCGGATATTCTTGTAAAGCCTGCAGTAGTAAAACCTGTAGACATAAATGTAAAAGTTTATGTAAAACCAGACATTATAAAGGATGTTTTAAAAACAGAAGTTGAAAAAAGAGTTAGAGCATTATTTGTTTACGATAAGAAATACAATCAGATAATCACTGACTATGAAAACAGAAGATTTAAAATCGGTAAACCTGTTTTACTTTCTGTAATAATCAACACCATAATGGAAATTCCACAGATAGAAAATGTTGAAATTATTACACCTTCAGATGATATAGCAGTTCTACCAAAAGAAATTCCAGACCTTAATACACTAACCGTGGAGGTTCTACAATGACAGAAACAGAAAAGCAAAAATTAGAGCAACTCCTGCAGATAACATACCCAGAAGTAGATACATCTTTAATATCACGAATAGTTGGAATAAATCAGGACTTATCCTTTGAAGAAGCAAAAAGGCAAAGTGAAATATTAATCCTACAAAGGCTTATTCTTGAACTTGATGAGAAAGTGAAACTTGGAGAAATGGAAACTCAAAATATACAGAAACTACAAATTTTGAGAGAAAAGCTACAGCAACTTCAAAAACAAACAAAAAAAGCGAGGATAATAACCCTTGAGTAAAGTCCGAAAACTGCAAAATAACTTAAGAAAGACTTTTGAAAAACTGTTAAATCAGTATGGACAGGAAATCTACATTAATGGTCAGCCTACTATGGCTATTTATGTGAGCGAAACTAAAAACCTGACTATAGAGCAGTTTGGAATAATTCCAACTTCACAAACAACTATATACTTGCCTATTTCTATTCAGATAGCAGAAACAGACCAGATACAAGTAGAAGGTAAAACTTTCAAAATAAATCAGATAAAAACCTATTACGACATTATGAAAATGGTAGCTTTAGAAGAGGTAGAAATTGGCTAATCTAACTAAAGATAAAATTATCAAACTACAGCAAGAAGCAAGAGAAGCACTTTTAAAGGAAGGAAACAAATACAAAAAAGAGGTTGACAGTCTCTTAAGACAGTTAGAAAAAGATATTGTTTACAGATTATCAAAGGAACCGCTAACAAAATATCAAGAATGGAGACTGCAGGAAGTTTTAAAAGATATAAAAAAGTATCACAGTCAGTTTGATTTTTCCTTAAAACAGTCTGTGAAAAAAATGATAAAAAACACCCTTATTATTGCTACAGAAAAAGCATTAACTTTACTTAACATGTTTGGAATAGGTAAACAGCTAAAGCAAAAATACAGAGAAAAAATCCTTATAGAAAAAGAAAGGGTAAAAGTAGCTGACTTTTCAATAATACCAGTAGAAGCATTAGAGTTTTTGTCAGCATATTCAATGCAGTTTGCAGATAATTTATCAAAAGATTTAATGGAACAAATAAAAAGGAAAATCCAGCTTGGAATGGCAGAAGGCAAAACCTTAGGACAAATAGCAAGCGAAATATCAGTGCTTAACCTACCAACAATAAAACCATTTAAGAATGTCCAAGACAGAGCTTACACAATAGCCAGAACCGAGACAGCAAGAGCCTATCACATGGGACAGCTTCTAAAATACAAAGAGTGGCAAGTAGAAGAAATAATAATTATTTGCGGAAAAACCCCCTGCACCATTTGCCAGTCCCACTGTGATACAATTCACCCCATAGAATATGCAGATGAAGTCTTAAAACATCCAAACTGCACCTGCACCTTTGCACCAATAAAGCGAAAAGGTAAAGTGCTAAATGCAGGAAACTATTACAACGAGAAAGAACAAATAAGCGAAAAGAAGCAATGGGCATTAAATACGGCAAAAAGCTTTTACAAAGAAGTAGAAACAAAATTCAAAAATGTGAAAACTACCGAAGAAGCGGTGGAAATTTTTAAGGGGATGTTCCCCAATGAAAAAGAGTTTTATAAGCATGTAAAAAGGAGAATTCTAGAAGATAAGTATAATTTAGAAGTAAAAGATTGGATAGAAACTAAAAGATTAGATAGGGAAACTAATGGTAAGTATGGACACGAATACTTCAAACTCTTTCTAAAAACAATAACAAAGCTTAACACTCTTATTTATCAGAAAAGGAAAGAAAGTCCCTTGCCAAGAACCTTAATATATTCTAAATTAAATTCTATAGCGATTATTATTGAAGAAAATAAAATTCTATCCATAATGTATGCAAAGGATAAAAGAACTGGGAAAAAATTAACATTAGAAGAATTTTTGAAAAAAGAACAAGAAAATAGCGAGGAGTTAATTATAGTAGGAGTTGATAATGAGATTAAAAAAACTTATAAACAGCTACAAGAGCGATTTAAACGATTTGGAATATGACCTAAAAGATTTTAAAACGGAAAAAAACATAAATCCTTTAGAAATAGAAGCTTTTATTGAAAATTTATATGAGATAAAAGACATACGAGAGGCTATAGATAGCCTGTTAACAGAAGAATATAAGGAAAATGTAGAGGAATTGGATTTAAAATTATCCAAAATTTTAGAAGAGTTGAAACTTTTACAAGACAAAAAAACAAGAGAAATTTTAAAAAAGTCCTTCACAAATATATTCCAAAAATTTCTCCCTAAACCAGCCACATTGTAAAAAATGTAAAACAAATCAGAAGTTTTTTTACATAAAATTCCCCTGTAAACAAAATGCAGGGGAATTGAATTGCTTTTTCAACCAAATTTAGATGAGATAGTCCAATATGCAGTTAATCACATAAAGTCTTTCCCTATAGAGGTTTACTACCAGTATAAGCCCCAGGCTGTAAAACCCCCTCTTATAGTCTACAGATTATCAAAAGAAGAAAAACCAAAATTTCAAAAATACTACAAGATACTACCCGATAGGAACTTTCATAAAATAGCAGATGCAAAATTAAACATACATCTATTTTTTATAGCTTCTCAAAACACAGTTTTATCTTTAGCCCAGAACTTAGACAGACATATCCATTCCATAAAAAACACTTACATAAATGATGAATACATTCACTTTAAATATGAAACCTTTAAGCCTTTTGAAAGTAAAGAATTTGAGAAAGAAGGGTATCTAACAATGGAAGCAAAACTGGAAGCAAATTATCCAATTTTAGAAGAAAAAATCACAAAAAAACTGCAAGTTGTAAAAAATGTAAAACAAATTTGAATTTTTTTTACACAAAATAATTGAAAAACTGGAGGATAAAAATGGCGGAAAAACAGACATACACATTAGCAGAATTAGCAGAAAAACACCTTAAAACAGATTTTAAAGACGAAAGATACTTACTTGAAGGAATTAAAGCTATGTTTGACCTAAAAGATGATGAAAAGCTAACAGAAGAAAAGTTTTTAAAGATGGTCAAACAATTTAAAAACAAGAAACTGGAGGATTAGGAAATGCCAAGACAGATGCCTTTTGTGAAGATAACATTTGCAGATGGAGGAATAGGATACATACCTGCAACTGCTGATGGTATTCCTTTATTTGTCGGAGTATCAAATCAAGGAACCGCAGAAGACAACAAAGTAATTGCAATAGACCCTCAAAATAAAGAAGTGGTTTTTGATTATTTTGGAGAAACAGCATTTGCGGATAGAATTATGGATTTCTTTTCTGAAGGTGGTGGTATATGCTTTGCAGTTAAAACCTCAAATGCAACAAACCAAGGAATACTTGATGCATTAAATTCTGCTATTGAAAGCTTAAAAATAGATGGTCAGCTAACCATTGAATTTATATCAATTCTTACACCTGCAGATAAAACTTTGGCAGCTGCAGTTGCAAGCTATTTAGAAAGTTTAGTTGCAGAAGACATCTTTCTTTTTGCAGTATTACAGGCAAGAGCTAAAAAAGATACAGAAGCAACCGTTGATGACTATATCACAAATCTAAAAAATGAATGGCAAGGATTTACAAGTAAAAGAATTGCTGTAGTTGCCAGCTTTGCAAATATTACAAATCTAACTGGTAAAACAAGAGTTGATAACATCATAGGATTAGTAAGTGGACTTATAGCAAAAACAAAAGTTAACCAGTCTATCGGAGAAGTTAGAAGTTTTCCAATATCTTCAATTACCAGTTTGGCACCTGTAGGAATAAATAAAGCCCATTTATCTCTACTAAACTCAGCAGGATTTATTGTCCTTACAACCTACAACGGAAAGAAAGGCTATTTCATAGCAAGAGAGAATATGTTTACAGACGAAACCTCAGATTACAACACAATGACCAATGTTAGAGTGGCAAATAAAGTAGGAAGAATTACATATCTTACACTTCTTGATTATGAAAATATCACAGTGGAACCTCCAGATGATATAGACCCAAAAAATCCTCCACCTCCAGAACAATCTCCTATTGTTTATGACATGCAGTTAAAAATAGAAAATGCCCTTTCTCAAATGTTAAAAGAAAAAGAAATATACGGCTACTATGTAGAAATTCCTAAAAATCAAAATATCTGGAGTAGTGAAGAAGTCCTTGTAGAATGGGGAGTATCTCCAACTCCAATAATCAGATACATAAAAGGAAAACACCGTTATTTCAATCCATATCTCAGAATGCAAAGGAGGTAATAAGTTATGCCAAAGATAAATGGTAGATATTACGACTGGGGAAGCATTGAACTTTCTATAGATGGAGTTGCAAAAGAAATAGTCTCGGATGTAATTGAGATTTCATATGAAGAAAAAACAGAAATGAAACACAGATTTGGTCTTGGAATACAACCTAAAGGATACTCTAAAGGAAATAGGGAATACACAGGGAAAATAGTCTTTAACAATGAAGGCTGGGACGAGTTTTTCAAAATAGCACAATCACAGGGCTATAAACATATAGATGAACTTCCACCAGTAAACATAAATGTTCACTATCTTGATGATGAGAAAAATCGTGTAGTGACAGATGTTTTGGAAGATGTAAAGTTTCACAGCCCTAAAAAATCAGCAAAGCAAGGAGATACAGAACTATCAACGGAAGTTGAGATGTTAATAATGAATATTAAGTGGAACGCATAATGGATAAAAAACAAATAGCTGATTATCTTTGGAATAAGGCACCATCCCACCTAAAAGACAACCAGCCCAAAGAAGAAAAAGACAGCTATAAACTGTTTGAGATATGGGCAAATAGAGGTTATGAAGTAAGAGAAGCCCAAAAACAAACCAGATTAAACCGTTTTTCCCAAACAGCCACACCCCAAGCCCTTTATATGATAGCAAAAGAACGAGGAATAGAAAAATTTGATTTTGAAACAGAAACAGAGTTTAGAAACAGAGTTATAAATGCGTTAGACTGGCACTCACTTAAAGGAACAGTAAAAGGGATAAAAACAATTTTGCAGATTTACGGCTTTGAAGATATAAAAGTCTCTCCTGTAAAAGATAAAACCAGATGGGCAGAGTTTGAGATAGAAATAAAACAAGAATCACTCTTGCAAAGAGATATAGATAAATTTCAAAAAGTTTATATTCTTATCAAAAAAATAAAGCCTACACATGAAAAACTATCTGAACTTAAAGTTAGTTTACGAAAGAGTGTAGATTCTACAATTTACACAGGTACATTTTTCAATACAGGCAAAAAATACAATGTTTACCTACACATAAACCCACAGATAAAAAACATAAACATTTACACAGGCTCGTCAATTAGATATGCAAAAAAACAAAACATTGGAATAAATACATCTTTAATTAATGCTGAGAATATCAATATATACACATCTTCAATCATTCGATATGCAAAAACAATAAAAATAGGAGTAGCATAATGGCTGATTTTCAAGGAACAATTCTTACTCAACAGGGAAGAAATCTTTTAGCAAAAGCATTAACAGGAGCAAATTTAGATTTTACGAAGGTTAGTTTAGGTGATGGAGTATGGGATAGTTCTATAAATCCAGAACAACTGACAAATTTGGTAAGTCCAAAAGTAAACTTACCGATACAAGATTTAGTTATTCAAGGAGATGGAACTGCAAAGCTTAGAGTGGTTCTCACGAATACAGGACTAACACAGGGATTCTTCACTAGAGAATTGGGTATTTTTGCAAACGATCCAGATCTAGGAGAAATATTGTATGCAGTAGCATATGCAAATAACCCAGACTTTATTCCTGCGGATGGGATAGTAAAAATAGAAAATATATTTGATATTTACACAGTTGTATCAACAGCTAAAAATGTGACAGCAGTTATAAGCGATACAATAACTCTGGTAACAAAAGAAGATGTTAATAATGCAATAACATCACACAATACAGACACAACAGCTCATACAGATATAAGAAATGAAATTACAAATTTGCAAAATAATAAAGCTAGTATTGATTTGAATAATATCACAGGTCTTGGAAATATATTAAATCTAGATGGGATAGGAAGTGGATTAGACGCTGACCTGGTGAGGGGCTTACCCGCTGATTTTACAAGTGACTTAGCGACCAATGGTTATCAAAAACTACCTTCAGGTCTAATAATACAGTGGGGAGTAACAACAAGTTCGGGGACAAGAACATATGCAACATTCCCTATAGCATTTCCAAACACAGTGCTAAGTTTGACATACTCAGAAAGAAGTAGACAGGATTGGAATACTTATATAGTAAGTTTGTCGAATACAGGGTTTACAGCAGGAGTGGATGGAGGGGGAGGTATGCCAAGCGTGTTTTATATTGCAATAGGATACTAGAATATTAAGGAGGCATAATATGGGACAAAAATACGCAGTTTTTGATACAAACGGTTTCCCAAAAGCTTTTTATGATGATGAAATACACGAAAAAATTCCTGGGGATGCTGTAGAAATTACAGAACAACAATGGCTTGAGTTCGTAAATAATCAAGGTAAAAGAAAATGGGATTTCACAAAAAACGATGTTGTAGTATATGAACCACCTCTACCATCTTTGAATGAATTGAAAAAACAAAAACAAAAAGAACTTTTGTTATATGAAAAGCAGAGACTTCAGAAAATTTTAGACAGCTATGGTTACATTTCACTTGCAGATGTTCAATTTTACGCCTCCCAAAATGACCAAGAAG
>WFXI01000184.1 GCA_015490675.1 Hydrogenothermaceae bacterium | reverse complement strand
TTCTAACTTTTCAACTGCAGCTGCATACTGCTGGAACGTCCTGTAAGAAATACCCTGCTCAATCTTATACTCCAAAAAACTCTTAACATGCTCCCCAGTAAGCTTTTCTATATCTTGAACTCCAAATTCAGATTTAACGTAAGACATAAGCTGTTTTCCACATCTTTATAAGCATCTAAGGTTTTGTAGCTGTAAATACCAAGTTCTTTTCCTGTTTCGTGCTAAGTTTTTACCATAAAACCATCTAATCTTCTTTCCAACACAATCCGTTTAGGAAGACTTAGTGTTTTTATTCTTCTTTTTAAAATAGGAATTGACATTTTATCTATTTTCCTGTGTTTAGGAGGGAATCCCATAAAAGAGCTCTTACTATGGAATCTACGTCTTTTTTGAGAGCATAGCTTAAATCTTCTAAAAACTTTTCAAAATCTTTTAAGTCTATTTCTTTTAAGAGTAAAACTCCTCCTGTTAGTTTCGTGTTTTCTAAGTCAAAAAATGCCTCGTATGGAATGGGTAAATTTTCTTTATTTGCAAGGTCAATAACCCTCTGGACACCTGTTTCTTTAGCTATGAAATATAAATCAATTAAGTCCTCTAATTTAGTTTCACTATCATTAAAATCGATAAATTTTTTCACCATTTTGGTTATCAATAAATCTATTCAAAAACTATTATATTTTTTGATAGAATATGGATGAAGAAAATAAAAAATATGCCTTTTTACTTTATTTGGGTCCTATAAAAAAGAGATTAAAGAATGGGTAAAACATACGCATACATAAGAGTATCAACTGATAAGCAGGATTTAGAAAACCAAAGATATTCCATATTAAAGTATGCTAATAATAAGAAACTGGGTAATGTTGAGTTTATAGAAGAAACTGTAAGTGGAAAAGTTAGCTGGAAGAACCGAAAGTTAAAAGATTTAATAATGCAGTTGCAAAAAGGAGATAATCTCATAGTTGCCGAACTATCAAGACTTGGTCGTTCAATGCTTGAGATAATGGAATTACTCAATATTCTTTTGTCTAAAGGCGTTAATATTTATGTAGTTAAAGGAAATTATGAACTGAAAAATGATATTCAAAGCAAAGTATTGGCGTTTGCTTTTAGTCTCGCAAGTGAAATAGAGAGAGAACTGATAAGCCAAAGAACAAAAGAGGCTTTAGCAAGGGTAAAATCTGAGGGAAAAAAGATAGGAAGACCAAAGGGATCTTACAGCTCTAAATTGGATGAAAAAAGGGAATACATAGAAGAGCTTTTGGACAAAGGTGTATCTATTGCAAGTATAGCTAAAATTCTAGGTATTCATTATCAAACAATGAGAAATTATATAAAGAGAAGAAATTTGAAAAATAATATAGATGGAGGTAAATGATAGTTGATTGTAAAATGTGTTAATAATAATTTAATAAATATTTTGCAATATTTAGAGAAGAGTAAAGATGAGGGAATTTTAATAGCTGGAGATGCAAGTAAAGTATTAAAAAGTATTCCTTCTAATTCTATAGATATGGTAATAACATCTCCTCCTTATGATAATTTAAGAGAATATCATGATGGTTTTAAATGGAATTTTAAAATATTCTCTGAAATTGCTAAAGAACTTGTTAGAGTTTTAAAAGACGGACGAGTTATTGTTTGGATAACATCAGATGCTACTATAAGTTGTTCAGAGACAGGAAGCAGTTTTAAACAAATTCTTTTTTTTAAAGAACTTGGTCTAAAACTACATGATACTATGATTTTCCGGAAAAAAAATCCTATTCCACAGGTTTATAGGAAAAGATATACAAATGAATTTGAGTATATGTTTATTTTATCTAAAGGATGTGTAAAAATTCACAATCCAATAATGATTAAAACTAAGCATGCTGGTTTAGAACTTAAATCTACTACTTATAAAAATTTTTCATTAAAGGAACAAAAAAGGAAAAAACCTGCTAATAAGGTTAAAGAGTATAAAATAAGAGGTAATGTTTGGGAATATGTGGTTGGTGTTAATAAAGAGGACAAAGAAGCGAAATTTCATCCAGCTCCATTTCCTCTACAATTAGCAATTGATCATATTTTAAGCTGGAGTAATCAAGAAGATATAATACTCGATCCATTTTGTGGAAGTGGAACATCATGTGTTGCTGCTAAAATATTAGGAAGAAAATATATAGGTATTGATATTTCAGAAGAATATTTAATAAATGCGGAAAATAGAATAAGGAGAAGTGATGAATTTAAGGAAGTTAATACTTCATATTATAGAGAATGCTGAATCTAGGAAAAAAGAATATAGATTTGATATTTTAGAGGAAAAAATAAGGAATATAGAAAATATTTGTTTCTTATTAGAAAAAGAATTTATGCTAATTCAATTTATACCAGATTTTTATCCCCCTTCTAGTTCTTTAGAAAAAGAGTGGGCCAAATCTTCTGATATTCTTTTAGCTGAATATTTTAATTGTTTGGGCTATGTTTCTGAAGCACTCAAATCACGTGGTGACAGTGCAGATGTGTTAGCTATGAAAAATAATCGTCAAATATTAGTTGCTGATGCAAAATGTTTTAGAATAACAAGAACAGCGAGGAATCAAAAGGATTTTAAAGTTAATTCTTTGAGTTCTTGGAGAAAAAAATCGTCGTATGCAATATTAGTTGCACCATTAACCCTTTATCCTATCCAGGAAAGTCAAATATATTCACAAGCAATATCAAGTAATGTATTATTAATTTCTTATTCTCAGCTTCAATTTCTATTAAGTAATAAAAATAACTTCTCATTAGATGATTTGGAAAAGAATTTGTTTAATGTGAAAAATTTATTTTCTGGCCAAACTCAGACTAAGAAAATGTCAGAATATTTTAAAAATGTTAATAAAGCTATTCTTTCTTTAACATCAGCTACTTCTAATGAATATTTTGAATTTATAAGAGAAAAGGAAAACTCAGCACTATTTATAACTAAAGAAGAAACATTAAGTTGGTTAGAAAAATTAAAAGAACGAATTAATAAAATGGATATTAATCAGTTAAGACAAGAGTTGGATAGATTTTACAGAATTTCTGAGAAGATAGAAATTTTAAGTAATACTTTGAAATATGCTAATAACTTAATAAATGTTTTAAAAAATAGTATTTAAACTATTTGACTGTTTGATTTATTTTTTTTGCTTATTTTTCTGTAATATAAAGTAATATAAAAATATTACGAAATATTATGAAAGTAATAAATTGTAATATAGGGGTTTACCATGTCTAAAAAAGTCAAAAGTTATCGGCTTTTAGAGGAAACAATACAAATAATAGAAGAACTTTCAACTCAAACAGGAAAACCACAAAGTCAAATAATAGATGAAGCTGTAAATCTTCTGTATTCAAACGAAAATAATACCAAAGATGAAATAGAACTTTATAAAAGGGAAAATGAACAATTAAAAATGGTAATAAAAGTGTTTCAAGAGAGAGAAAAAGCTATTGAAAAAGTAGAAGAAAGCTATGAAAGATTAATAAAAGAAAAAGATGAAAGGATAAAAGAGCTACAAG